>JACNKJ010000342.1 GCA_014382085.1 bacterium | reverse complement strand
TGCATCGCCTGTCCGCCGGACACCCATCCTGAGGAATGGGTCTGCGCCTGGAGATTCTCACTGGCGGACTAGTCCATTTCCATACCCGGAACTCCAATTATTTCAATGACTTTCCATCTTGACTCTGGCGGCCAACATGGCTATTTCGAGGGATCACTAAAGCCCGAAAGCGAGTCGCCATGGCCTTCGTCGTAACTGGAAACTGCGAAAACTGCCGTTTCACCGACTGTGTGACCGTCTGTCCCGTGGACTGTTTTCACGGCGACGACAAGATGCTCTACATCGATCCGGATGAATGCATCGACTGCGCGGCCTGCGTACCCGAGTGTCCGGTTGAGGCCATCTACGAAGAGAGTGAAGTTCCGGTCGGCCAGGAAAAATGGATCGCCATCAACGCTGAACGCGCTCCCGAACTTCCTGTGGTCAGCGACAAGGAAGACGAACTGCCCACGGCCGCTGAAAAGCGCACCGAGCTAGGTCTCTAGCTATTCGTAACTCCCTTTCAGATTGCTCCAAGTCTTCACTTGGACCGGTGTGGGCATCTCGCTGGTGTGAAACTGCAGGTAGCTCACGGAACCGGTATCGTTGTAGTCCCGCGCATTAGGGTCTACCCACCATGTAGCCAGGTAGATAACCAGGTACCTATCGGGCGCATCCCTTGTTTCATCAAGTAGATTCACCGTGAAGGTGACTATGCCTCCGGGGCCGATTTCCGACAGGGGCGGGACGCTGGATTGGATCATAGTTGGTTCAACGGGTGGTAAGCTAATGCAGTTGAGATCGCTGAGTGCGAAGGGGAGATCTGACTTTGTGTACATGACACTGAGTAGACTGATGGACTTGTGCAAGTCGTCATTGGCCAGGGTCACGGTGACTTCATAATCTGGACCCGCCCCGAGGTCCAGTGTCACCCCTGTCTGAGGCAACTGGCTTTCCTGTTCGTATCTGGTCCAGTAGACCTTGCCGACATTGGCCGGACCGTGTAACTCGATATCCTCGACGCCGAAGGTGAACTCAATGTCTGGAGGAAGCATCGATTCGCCGTGGAAGGTAACGATCGTTATCTCTTGATCGGAGTCGAACATCGACTCATGTGCCCAGCCATATCCCTGGGGAAGATTGAAATTATCCGGGACGAAGTAGGGCCCGTAGACCTCGATCTCGAAGTTATTCTTTCCCGTGGGATCCGTATGTGTGGCCGTCGTGGAATAGCTGAAGGCAAATGCCAGGGTGGGAATCATGACGAGCATGGAAACAAGCAGTAATAGATTAGTTCTATTCTTCATCTCACACATCCTCCTCTTCAGGGGAAACTTGTTCGCCGATCGCTATGGAATATAGCCGATTTGTGGATCGGCTTGAGTGGTTTTTCAAGTGATTTATTATCACTTAGCAGCGCTGGAGCATTGCCCTCCATGCAGGGGTTTAGCAGTTTACTCGCAACCATTATCCAGGAGAGCCTGCATGCCCGCCGACGAAAAAGCCATTCTCACTGCACTCGGCAAAGTGATGGATCCCGATCTGAATCGCGACATCGTATCCCTCGGATTCGTCAAGAACATGAAGATCGTCGGCGGCAAGGTTGCCTTCGACGTCGAACTGACTACGCCCGCCTGCCCCGTCAAGGATCAGCTCAAGGCCCAAGCTGAAGAGCAGGCTCTCTCCGTGGAAGGTGTGGAGTCGGTGGACATCACGATGACCGCCCAGGTTCGTCAGTCGGCGCCGCAGTCGGCCGGTCTTCAGAAGATCCCCGGCGTGACCCACATGATTCCCGTGGCTAGCGGCAAAGGTGGGGTGGGCAAATCCACAGTTAGCGTGAACCTGGCTCTGGCCTTGGCGCAAACGGGTGCGCGCGTGGGTCTCATGGACCTGGATATTTATGGTCCCAGCGTTCCCACCATCATGGGCTTGGAGGCCAAGCCGGTGGTAGAAGAGAACCGAATTCTCCCTGCGGAAAAGCACGGCGTGAAGTTCATCTCCATGGGCTTCTTCCTTGAAGAAGAGAAGGCCGTGGTCTGGCGCGGCCCCATGCTTGTTAAAATGATCGACGAGTTCATCGCGAATGTAGAGTGGGGCGAGCTGGACTACATGATCGTCGACCTGCCTCCCGGCACCGGCGACATTCAGCTTTCCCTCTGTCAGAAGATCGCACTCACTGGAGCCGTGGTGGTTTCCACGCCTCAGGATGTTGCGCTCAAAGTTGCGCAGAAAGCCATCAGCCTGTTCAATTCCCTGAAGACACCGGTACTTGGTCTCGTGGAAAACATGAGCTACTACTCCTGTCCTGCATGCGGCGAGAAGGATTACATCTTCGGCCACGGCGGAACCAAAAAGGCCGCCACTCGCTTGGGACTCCCGTTCCTGGGCGAGCTTCCACTCTCTACGAAGATTCGCGAAGACAGCGATGCCGGCGAACCTACCGTGATCGCCGATCCCAACGGCGAGCATGCCCGTGCTTTCCAGGCCATCGCGGCACAGATGGCCGCACAGGTGAGTATTCGCACCATGAATGAAGAAGCCGCGGTAAAAATCAACTTCTAGGGAGCTGGCATGGATCGCACAACCCCTGTGGAAATAAGTCGCGAAGGCGCGCACGATGTTGCCATCCTCTGGAAAGATGGCCGTCGCAGCAGCTATGCCGCTCGCTATCTGCGTCTGGCCTGTCCCTGCGCACAGTGCATCGAAGAAATAACCGGTCGCCCGCTGCTTGATCCTGCCACCGTTCCCGAGGATGTTCATCCTGTTCGCATCGACGCTGTGGGGCACTACGCCATTCAGATCATGTTCAGTGATGGGCATGGGACGGGTATCTTCACATTTGATCGCTTGCGGGAGTTGGATCGGGAGGATTCAGACTCGCCCTCGCCCTCCGGATCGCCGGCGTAGTACCTCCTAAACATAGCGATGACTTTTTTCGCCTCAAAAGTTGGACGAGGGAGTGGCCCATCACTCCTGTCTCAGTTTTTAGAATCGTTCATCCACACTGAAATCGAATCCGCGAGGGCTTTGCCGGCCACGTGATTGCCGCGTGTGTTCCAGTGTGTGTCAAATTGGATATAGAGGGGTTCGGCCGGGTCGTGCTCTTTGCGCATGAGGGGCAAACTATCGAAAACTCTGATTCCATTTCGCGATGCGAATTCGCGTAAACGACGCTGTGGGTAGTCGAAATCGTAGCTTTCGGCACTATGGCCGAGAGCTTCCAGTACGCGACTGCGGGCATGTCCGTCCACTTGAATCTCCGCGGGAATCAGATGCAAAACCAATGGAGTGCCTTCCTCTCGGCATAGTTCGCTGATTTGTACCAGCGCCGCTTCTGCCCGCCGCCACAATTTCTCGATTCGCCTACTTGGCCCGACTTCATATACCTGCAAGCGCTTCATTTGATGATGGAGATAGTGTGCGGGAATGGTTGCGTCGAGATCGGGTTCATCGGGAATGATAAGATCTGGAGTCGTTTCTACCTTTGCGTCCACCTGTCGCGTAATCAAACGATCACGTAAACAGTAGAGCATGTTTCGTTCGAGTAGCAGATAGACCATGGATTTTCGCAACAGGTTGAGCAGTGGATAGGGGGATCCCACGTAGTAGAGTCGGCCCCGTAGCACCTTTCCCTTCAATGGAATATCCGTCACGCCGTTTCCCACAAAAAAAT
>JACNKJ010000298.1 GCA_014382085.1 bacterium | reverse complement strand
TATGGGTCGGAGCTTCGTCGATGATGCCGGTGGTATTGTATTCGTAATCGAATCGATCCCCGCTCTGCATCTGGTCTGCAAGATTGCTGGCTTCAAGTTCAATCACAGGCCCGGTTGCGATAGCCAACCCTGGCAAGAAAAGCAAGCTCAGGCAAATCATGGCCGTCTTTGAAACACGATTGAAACGCCAACTCCGAGACATCATCTCCCACCTCCATAGGTTTCCAAATCGTTTTTACTTCTGCCTGTTTTGTTGCCTCCACTGCCCATTCGTCCCGCAGTAACGCTTGAATCGACGGTGCAAAGATTCCATCCCCAAATCTCAGATCCAAGAGCATTTCAGGTGAATTGCATTCAAATTGCCAGCACTCAAGGGATCCTCCCCCATTCAATACCAAGCGGTCTAGTATTATCTTGGCGGATCCGCTAAAATACGCCTTCATCTGTGTTTGGGTCGTTTAATTCAGGAGGATTGGGATGTCATCACGCGCACTCATCACGACCATTTCGGTCCTGTCTTTCATACTCCCCGCCCTCTCCGCCACAATTCACGTACCGAGTGAGATCCCAACCATTCAGGCGGGTATCATGGTGGCCCAGCCCGGAGACACGGTTCTCATCGCTTGCGGTCTCTACGGAAACTCGCGAATCAATATGGAGGGTGGAATCACCCTTCGCAGCGAAAACGGGGATCCGGGTTGCGTGATCATCGATGCGTGGAATCAAGGTAGCGCACTCATCTGCTACGACCTGGGTGACGAACCCACTCGCGTGGAGGGCATCACCTTCTGCCAAGGTGTCGCCTATGATGGCGGTGGCATTTCCATTTGGAACTGCCAAGACATCGTATTCTCCAACTGCATATTCAAAGAAAATGAAGCGCTAAGCGGAGGAGGGGTATGTTTGAGCAGCGCACAGGCCCGATTCGAGAACTGCCTCTTCTGGAACAACGCTGCGGACACGGGAGGCGCAGTGACCGCTCTTGGTGGCGGTGCAGATTTCATCAACTGCAGTTTTTTCGGAAACAGCGGTAATTTAGGCGCGGCAATCAGGATCAACGAGGGTGATGATTTTCATTTGGAAAACTGCATCCTCATGGCCAATACCGGAGGCCACGTCATCCAGTGCGAAACAGCACCGGACTTAGCTTGCTGCGATCTCTTTGCCAATCCAGGCGGAAACTGGGTTGGGCCCATGGAAGAACTCAATGGTGTGAATGGAAACATTGGCCTGGACCCGCTCTTCTGTTATCTGGAATCGGGCGACTTCACCTTGCAGGAAAACTCCCCTTGCAGACCTTTCTCACCGCCTAATCCCGACTGCGGCATGATCGGTGCCTGGCCGGTAGCCTGCATGGGACCCACCTCCGTGCCCGAAAACTCGGCCAGTAGCGAAGCCACACACTGGGGAGATCTCAAGCGTCGATTCTATTGATCGCCAACCCTCCTCTCGCCTATGCTCTGCGCGCTTAGACGAAAGGAGGGGCCGTGAGACCTCAGTTGCGATTTCTCGACGATGCCTTGATCGAAAGAATTCTGGGTGAGGCGCGGGATATCCTCGCCAAGCTAGGCATGGAAATTCACAACGATGAAGTGATCGCTTTGCTGGCCGACCACGGTGCGAAAGTGCTTCCGGAAAGCTCCCGTGTTTGCTTTCCCGGTGCTCTCATCGACATGGCACTCCGCAGCGCCCCCTCCTCTTTTGAACTCTTCGACGGCATGGGCGAACCTAGCCATGACTTCTCCGGCGATCAGGTTCATTTCACGCCGGGCTCCTCGGCCATCAATCTGCTCGACTACGATACAGGGAAATTTCGCAGACCTCATACGGCCGACTATGTCCGCCAGGTGAAACTTGTGGAAGGTCTCGGAAACATCGCCGCCCAGTCCACGGCCTTTGTGCCTGCGGATGTCCCCGAGGGCATGGCTGACAGCTATCGACTTTTCTTGAGTCTGCTCTATGGAAACAAGCCCGTCGTGACCGGCGCCTTCACCATTGAATCCGTGGAACTGATGAGGAAAATGCAATGTGCCGTTCGCGGATCGTCGGAAGCACTCGCCAAACAGCCCCTTACTGTTTTTTCCTGCTGTCCCACCGCACCTCTCAAATGGAGCGAGATCACCTCCCAAAATCTCATCGATTGCGCTCGCGCGGGCATACCCGTGGAATACATCTCCATGCCGCTCACGGGATTTATGGCACCCATCACCCTGGTGGGCTCCCTCGTGCAGCACACGGCGGAAACTCTCAGCGGAATCGTCATCAGCCAGTTGGCTGCTCCCGGCTCCCCTGCGCTCTACGGTGGGTCCCCCGCGGCCTTCGACATCCGATATGAAACCACGCCCATGGGCGCTATCGAAACGCAGATGATCGATTGCGCCTATTCGGAAATCGGAAAATATTTGGGTCTACCTACCCAGGCCTACATCGGCCTCAGCGATGCCAAAGCCCTGGACGCCCAGGCGGGGCTCGAAACCTCCATGGGTGCAACCCTGGCGGCCCTCTCGGGTGTGAACAGTATTTCGGGGCCGGGGATGCTCGACTTTGAAAGCTGCATCAGTCTTGAGAAACTTGTGATCGATAACGAAATCGCGGGTCTCGCTCTGCGAATGATTCGCGGCATCGAGCCCAAGGAAGACTTCCCCGCACTCCCGCGCTTTGAGGAAATGCTCTCGGAGGGACACCTGCTGATATCCGAGCACACCATGAAGTACATGCGCGAGGAGCACTACTGGCCGGGACCAACCATTGAGCGGGCGAACTTGTCGCGTTGGATGGAAGAGGGCTCCAAGACCCTGGGAGAACGCGCCAACAGTGAAGTGGAACGTCTGATCTCGGAATGGACTCCCACTTCCCTTGCTCCCGAAATCAAATCCGAATTGGTGAATCTCATGGAGTCGGAAGCGGCAAGCCATGGAATGGACAAGCTTCCGGAGCGCGAACCATGGCTCTAAACTATGAGTGGAGCGCCGAGAAGCTGCTACCCCGACCCGAGGATCTGCTACGAGCCCAAGGGGTGGACCCCGCTCACAAAGCGGCGGAATCATTCCGCGGTTTAGCTGAGGAAGCTCTGGAAATCTACGCGCGTATTGCAAAACCCTGCGGAGTGTTTCAGGAAGTTTCCTTGAAAGAGTTTGCAGAAATCTATTCGGGGGAAGGTCAAAATGCCGAAGAGAGCCCCCTGGCAGAAATTTTTCCCCGCGCCGAAGCCTTGGCTCTTTTTGCCATTACTCTTGGCCCTGAAATTGTTGCGCATATCGCCGCGCTTTTCGACGCTGCGGATTTCCCCCTGGCTGCCATGCTCGACACCGCTGCATCCGAAGGCACCGAGCTTGCTGCAGGTCGCATGCAACATGATGTTGAGAATCATTGGATGGAACGCAAGCGCATCTCGAATGCTGCCCGAGGACTACGCTACTCCCCGGGCTACTGCGGTTGGCATGTGAGTAGCCAGAAGAAACTCTTCGCGGCTCTCGGCCCTGACCCTGCTGGAATCAAACTGCGCGACAGCTGCCTTATGGAACCGTTGAAATCGGTGTCCGGCGTGATCGTGGCTGGCCCTCCCTCGATTCAAGATTTTGGTGATGCCCACCCCTTCTTTGTCGATTCTCAGATGAGGTACTTCCGTGAACGCATCTTGTGCTTATAGGTGTAGTGGTAGGATGAAGGAC
>JACNKJ010000227.1 GCA_014382085.1 bacterium | reverse complement strand
GGGGGGGGCTTTTTTTTGCCGTGGCGGCCCGGGATGATTTGTTTATTTCCCCCCTCCTGAAACGGGGAGCTCCCCCGTGACCCCCCCCCCCATTTGGCCGGGATCCCCCGCCGGCGCTCTCCCCTTTTTCAGGGGCCCGGCCCCCCTGCCCGCCGTGGCCCCTCTTTCGGCAGACCCCCCCCGCCACGCCTGGCGCCTGGGCCTGCGCTGGGGCCTGGGACATGCCGCGGGCGTGGCCATCATTGCGGCCATCGCATTCCTGCTGCGCCGATTCATTCACATGGAGACACTGTCCCACTGGAGCGAGCGCATGGTGGGCCTGGTGCTCATCGGCGTGGGAATCTGGGGCCTCAGCCGCATTCGACGCTTTCACATTCACAGCCACGGACATCTGCACGATGAGGAAGGCGACCACGAGCACATTCACTTTCACGATCGCGCGGCCGCCCATGCTGCCGAAACCATCGCCCCCAAACATCGACACAGTCATGCGGCCTTCGCCGTGGGCGCCTTCCATGGTGCCGCGGGCAGCCATCATGTGGTGAGTCTGCTACCCGCATTGGCCCTGCCCAGCACCCTGCTGGCGGCCTTCTACCTGGCGGCCTTTGCGCTGGGAAACATCCTGGGCATGACCCTTTTCGCAGGACTCATCGGCGCCATCTTCCTTCGACTGCGCGATTCCGGCAACGCGGTCTACCGCTGGATACTCGGCCTCACCTCGACGGCGTCCATCGGCATTGGCATCTGGTGGATGGGTCTCGCCTAGATCCGTTCCTTGTTCAAAGGGAAAGAACTTTGCTATGGTTCACGGCCTGTGAACCTCAAGGAGCGCCCATGAATGAGTCTTCCCGCCGCCTCGACAATATCAATGTGGTCTCCCGTGACCTGCTGCCCACGCCGCGGCAGGTGAAGGAAGAGCTGCCGGTCAGCGAAGCCGCCACCGAGGCCGTACTGGCGGCGCGGGAAAGCCTGCGCAACATTCTCGACCGCAAAGATCCACGCCTCATGGTAGTTGTGGGCCCCTGCTCCATCCACGATCTGGACGCCGCCCGCGAGTACGCTACACGCCTGGCAGCCCTCTCCAAAGAATTGGCTGGCAGCCTATTCATCCTCATGCGCGTCTACTTCGAAAAACCGCGCACCACGGTGGGATGGAAGGGACTGATCAATGATCCCGACATGGACGACAGTTTCCACGTGGAAAAGGGACTGCGACAGGCAAGGGGCCTACTGCTCGAACTGGCAGAGCTGGGTTTGCCGGCGGCCACCGAGGCCCTGGATCCCCTGTCGCCGCAGTACCTATCGGACCTTATGAGCTGGGCCGCCATCGGCGCACGCACCACCGAAAGCCAGACCCATCGTGAAATGGCCAGTGGTCTTTCCACACCGGTGGGTTTCAAGAACGCCACCGACGGCAGCCTGGACGTGGCCATCAACGCACTCAGTTCGGTGTCGCAGCCCCACCACTTCTTGGGCATCAGCCAGGATGGGCAGTCGGCGGTTTTCAGAACTCGCGGCAACGCCCATTCGCACATCATCCTGCGCGGCGGCGGTGGTCGACCCAACTACGATTCGGTGAGTATCGCGCTTTGCGAGCGAGCGCTGGCGAAAGAGAATCTTGCGCCCAACATCATGGTGGATTGCAGCCACGGCAACTCCTTCAAGCAGCACGAGCTACAGCCACAGGTGGCCGAAGACGTGGCGCACCAGATTTTACACGGGAACAAGTCCATCATCGGGCTTATGCTCGAAAGCAACCTGGAAGACGGAAACCAGAAGATTCCTGCCGACCTGAGCCAACTGAAACGCGGCGTGTCGGTGACCGATGCCTGCATCGGGTGGGATGATACTGAAAGGATACTGCGGTACTTAGCCAAAGAATTGGAAGCTACACTGAAGAAGAGGTAGGAGAATGACCCCGCATCGACTCAGCACATTACCACTGCCGCCCTATCGCTTCAAGAAGCGCGAGAACCCCCATCCAACCCAACACCCCGACGGGCATTTTCGTCACATGGACAAACTTACTTGCCCCGAGCTGGCGGCCGACAACTGGCGCGAGTGTAAGGGTTATCTCTTTGCCCTAGACCTATTCAATCACGGCTATTTCTGGGAATGCCACGAGGTACTCGAGGATCTTTGGTTTGCGGTGAAGCCTGGTACGCCGGTGAAGCACTTCCTGCAAGCTTTCATTCAGTGCACGGTGACTCACTGGCAGGCAACCTGTGGGCGCGATAGCGCAGCACGTGCCCTTCTCCTGCGCATTCCCAAGCACGTGGAAAAGGCCCAAGGCTTTCGCTTGGGATTGTCCATCGCCGATCTGTTTGCGGCGACTCAGGCATTCGTGGCCTCTCCCGGCTCCCGGCCGAGGCCTTTGGATCCCAAATAGAAACGGCGCCGAAAAGCCGGCGCCGCATTTTGCTCTATCTCAATTGGAAAACTAGTAGAGAGACTTGAGCTCACCCCAGCTGCTCTCGGAAGTAGCGGTGGGCTGGTCGTCTTCCTTGATCTGGTCCTGTCCGCCTTCGGCCGCCCAGGCGATGAGCGAGGTGGACATGCCGTAGTAGTCCAAGGTGCTAAGCATGGTCATGGTTTAAGGGCCATATCGTGGATGCGCCGGCCTCGGAGCCATCGAAAATGCCGGATTCGAACTGGTAGCCGGGGGCAAGATAGCCACCGGTATAATCCATGAGCTCTCCGTCATAGACGATCTCGTAGACGGCCAGGCCGAAGGCAATAGCGCCTTCATTGGTGGCGGTCTGCGCATGGTGCTGCCCCCAGAGAGCTTCCAGGAGATAGGCGCGATAAGCGCTGAGCTGGCCGCTGGTCAGTCCAGGGGTGGCCCTGGCTTCGGTCAAGGGGACACAGGCGTAGGTCCTGGCATCGCTGCCCGCCAGAGTTTCCGCATCGATGCAAAAAGTCTGATACACGGCGTCGGAGTAGTAGTCATCCCAGTTGTACACACCCATGAGAACACGGTCCGCCACGGGATTACCCTGTGACATGGTGATGCCGTGTTCGCCGCCGGGGGCGCAATTAATGTAGGTGACGGTCACGTCGGCCACAGCGGCCTGCGCGAGCAGAAGCAGAGCAATGATGAAAGTTAGTCGCAAGGTCATTTCCGTCGCCTCCTTTCGAGGCAGAGACCGGTTGGCCGATCAGTTATTGACGCTTCTCCCTCCTTGGATAGCCTGCTGATTGTGATTTCACATGTTAATGTTATCACAATCTTACCCGCCGGGGCAAGGCGCCCACCGCTGAAGAATATTCGAACACTTGACCCAGTTTCCCGCGGAGCAGGCATAAGATTCTAAAGTGAAGGGCTGCTTTCGCTTGATACCTTCAAAATGGTATAATCGAAAATGAAGGAGCGAAGATGCGGACCATCACCACTCTATTCCTGCTTGTCATCGCCCTGCCCGCTTCCGCATTTCAATGGGAATACCTGGGCATGGACGGCATTGCCGCCACCACCCTGACCGTGGACTCCGAACACGAGCGCGTCTACGTGGGCACTTACGAAGGCTTCTGGTTTTTCAACCAGGCCACATCCCAGTGGATCGAACGTGACGACGAGGGCTGGATCGGCCGCACGGTGTGGGCGGTGGACTATCACGACGATCTTTCCGACCGCGTCATCACCGGACGGGAAAACGCCTGGTTCAAGGGCTACATGGAGTAC
>JACNKJ010000331.1 GCA_014382085.1 bacterium | reverse complement strand
GGGAGTCGGGAGGCGGGCCCGGAGCGGGGTGCCAAATCCGGCCCGCGGGTGTTGGTGCCCGGAAGGGTTCCCAGGGGGAGGTCATCCACGGGGGCGCTCAGCATGGAGGGCAGGCCGTAGAGGCGGACAACGTGGAGAATTGGCACCTGACCGGTGAAGGAATTCACGCTTGCCAGGTCGATGAAAGTCTCCCGCCAGTAGTTTTGGTTGAGGGTCTCCCTTTCCAGGGTCACCCAACTGGCGCCGCCGTCGGAACTGATCTCCGCCAAGAATTCGTCGTCGGCGGTCACCAACACGTTGGCGAACCAGCGCCAGTAATTAACGTAGGCCTTCTCGGCCTGGCTCAAATCGAAAAGGGGGCTTTGCAGGGTGGTGCAGCCGTCGTCCACATCGTTGGCGAAGGCGTTTTCACCGGGGGCGCCGCTTCCGGTGACGAAGCATTTGATGCCGGGGTCGGGCGTATGATCGTCCTCGGGGTTCACCGCCGCACCGCTTTGCTCGGTGCCCACAGGATCCACACGCACCCACTGTCCGCCGGTGGCATCGTCGCCGGGCATTCCCAAGCGCCACTGGAAGTCGGGCGGATCTTCACCGGCGTAGGCGTATATCTGCTCGGTGGCCAGCAGGGTCAGAAAATCGCCGGGAGCTCCGGCAGGGTAGCTCGCTTCCTGGCTGAGGCCGTCCACGGCGCTCACGTAGTAGTCGATGGCCGTGTTCACCGGCACGGGCGGAAGATCGCCCGCATAGATTTCGCCATTGCGCAGGTTCATGGGCTCGGTGGTCCAATCGCCTCCATTAATGCGGAAGTGAAGCGTGGCCGAAGTGACGGTGCTGTAGTCGAGAATGTTCGCGCTGATGGCCTCTGCCTGACCGCCGCCGGGCAGAGTTATGGGTTCACTGACATCACTGATGCTGGGGCCGGCCACATCTAGCAAAACAAAATCCTGCATGACATTGGATTCCCCGATGACCGTGATGGGAAAATCTTGTGGTTCGAAGCCGGGCATGCTGGCCTGAATCGTGTAGTCGCCGGGCGCGGCCAGTCCGTAAAAGATTCCGTCCTCGTCTGTGAACCAGGTGTAGCCATTTCCGAGTATTTCGATTTTCGCGCCGGGCAAGGGCAGGTTGAGCCAACTGCCGTTAACCACGCTACCATCGACGATGCCGAAGCCGTCGATGACCGCGCTCACCGCGGCGTAGGCATCCACCAGGCCGTTTCCGTAGGTGTTCTCTTCACCGGGATCGCCGAGATCGGCGGCCGTATCCATGATGATTTGCTTGATGCTGTCCACGTCGAGATTGGGATTGGCCTGACGCATGAGCGCCACCACACCGGCCACATGGGGGCCGGACATGGAGGTGCCGTCGTTGTAGCCGTAGATGCCGCCGGGCAGCGATGAGTAAACGTGCACGCCCGGCGCGACCACTTCGGGTTTCACTTCGAGACCGGGATCCACTTCGCAGGTTGTTGGACCGCGACTGGAGAAATTTGCGATGGGATAGGGCCAGCCGAAGTTGGTGGCGTCCACCGCGCCTACGGAAAAGCAATTGGTCAGGCTTGCCGCGCGATCAGCGGGAGAACCCATGCTGGAAGGATCCGGTCCATTGTTTCCTGCGGACCAAACGGCCACCGTTCCGGCCGCTTCCAGGTTGTCGATGGTGGTCCACCAAAGGTCGAAGCAACTGGGGTAGCTCAGGTGTTCGCCCACGCCCCAGGAATTTTGGATGACATCGGGTACGTCGTCCACCGTACCGGGATCGCCATCGGGATCGGTGAACCATTCGAGGCAGGTGAAGACGTCGTTGTCAAAATCTTCGCTCACGGGCTGATCGATGCCGTTGCAGGCGATCCACTCGGCGCCCCAGGCTACGCCCACGCTGTCGTCCGGCGCAACACCCGTGATGGTGCCGCAAGTGTGGGTGCCGTGGCCGTCGAGATCCAGCGGGAAGCTTGTGCCGCCGTCGAGCACGTCCAGCCAGCATTCCTGCCAGGGTTCGTGATTGCCGCGCCAGCGGGACGCGAGGGCTTCATGGTTGCCGTCCACGCCGGTGTCGAAGCTGCCGACCAGGCGGGTGAGTCCTGTGTAGCCGAGCTCGTACCATACTTCGGGTGCGCGAACGGCGACAAGGCCTTCGGTGATGCCGATCTCGCGTTCGCCGCTGGGATTGAACTCGCCCATGGGCGCGATGAGTTCGGGTTCGAAGTTGGGTTCCACGCGAAGCACATCATCGCGAGCAGCGATGGTTTCGATTTCCGCGCGCGTGGCGGTGAGCACGATGAGGTTGGCGATCCAGTGGCTGCGGTAGCAGAGTACATCGCCGGAAGTTTCGAGATAGGCAATGAGATCGCGCTGGGATCGAGTTGCGTCTTGCAGAGCTTCCACCACTTGGCGATGGCGCTCGCGTCGGCTGGCACGCCTCATTTTGAGTTCACGATTGAGCTCGGCCGTGGGCACCTGCTCGCTCATGAAGACCACGACTTTGACAGTCTCGCTTGGCGCGAGTCTGTCGAGCTGATCTTCCAGTGCGGGATGAATTTCGCCGGCAAAGGTGCTTCCGGCGAGTAGTAGAAGTGTGATTCCCCAGGTTGCGAGCAGCCTCATCACGATGCCTCCCCATGGCGTGGTAGGCATCGATTGTATCACGGGGCGGATAGTTGTCGCAAATCGTTGAAACTGTAGAATCAGTTCAGATGATTGGAAGTGCAAAGCACCAGTTAGTCAATGCAAGGATTTTCAATTGGCTCAGATGCTATTGCGCTGAAATCAGTCACAACGGCGACAAAGGTAACAGGGCCGCTATAGTCCAACCCATAGTGCTCTTCAATAAAATCAGTGATATCAAAGGTGTATGAGAACTCGAAGGTTGGACCCGTTAGACCGTCGATCTCCTGCATACCAACATCGATACCAGTTTCATCTACAGCTAAGGGAATATCATTGAGGTAGAACTGTGTTTGTGCGATTCCAGGCAAGCCATCACGATCGTCACATGGATAGTCACTGGCCCATACGGTTAAAGTGATTTCACCTTCGACTTCGTCGATTATCTCACAATCTGGGGTAATCCACTCAAGCCGAGGTTGCGATACGTCTTCGATTATTACGTCGTAAAGAATGATCCGCGAGTAGATTCCATCTTCATCCACGGCACGGAAGGCGGGGCCGTCGGAAGTTGACGAATTGCTTGTGCAGCGATATCCATATCGGCGATCACTGGGGTCGTAGGGTTCACCTGGCACGTTGTAACCGTAGCCAGCTTCGAAGTAGTTCAGGCGCCAGACATCAGGATCGTAAGGCGGCGAGAACTCGGTTTCGACGATGAAACCAGGATCGGACCACCAGACGCCATCCTCGTCGCAGCGAAGGTTGGTGCGACGGTCAAACTGGTACTTTATGCCCAATGGATCACCGTCGTCAGATGCTCCGACTTCTATTGGTACGCCAAGACAGTCCGGAGGCCCTGGGATTGCATACAGAATTCCACCAGTCTCCGGAGATCCTGGAGGATCACTATGGAAAATCTGAAGATCTGTATAGTCGCCAGTGTTTCCAGATCTATCATGAGCTTGAGCACGTAGGAAATAGTATCCGCGATCCTTGCCGTCCCAGTTGTACATGAAACGGATCTCGATCTCGTTGTCGCGGCAGTCGCCATTGACGAACTGCGGACGCTCGATGGCTTCCACGAAGGTT
>JACNKJ010000419.1 GCA_014382085.1 bacterium | reverse complement strand
GAGATGTTCGCTCAGTCAGTTTCAAATTCCTTCGCACACATCCCCACTCCCCCGCAAGGCCTGCCTTTTGCTATAATCCCGCCCGGTGAACTGTTCCCATACGCGACTCAGGAGGAAGCATGAAATTCAGCCGCCGAGCGTTGCTCGCGCTTATACTACTCGGGTTGGCCTTCCAAGCCTACGCCCTGGTTCCCCGCACGGTGCTCGCCGAGCTGGGTACCGCAACTTGGTGACCCTACTGTCCGCGGGCTTCCGCAGGTCTTGCCGTGATGCAAGATCGCTACGACAGTTCTGAATTCGATTGTATCGAATACTACAACGACATTGGTGTTCCCGATGCGCAAACTCGTCAAAACTACTACAACATGAGCGGGATTCCCCACCTCGTCTGGTTGGGCACCCTCAATATGGTTGGCGCAGGTACTGACGTGATCGATGGCACTCCCTACGATGCCATCGTTCGCGGTCACTATGCCGATGCAACTCCGGTCAAAATCAGTTACAACACCTGGTCCTACGACGGCCTGCCCGCCTATGTCGACTTCGATGTCGAATTGACCGACGACATGCCCGGCACTTACATGATCCGGGCCTTTGTCGTGGAGAACAATCTTACGATTGGTGGTGATCTCCTCCAGGACGTCCTTCGCGACATGGTCACGGAGATTCCCCTGACCATCGACACGGCCGGACAGGTGCAGAACGTCTATCAGGTCTTCCCCTCGAACGCTGAGTGGAATCTTGATGAACTTCGCATCATCGTCATCGTACAGGATGAGACGACGAAAGAGGTCATGCAGACCGCCAACAACCTGCCGACCGGAGACTACGCTTTCCGCTTCTACAATCTTGGTGAACGCGTGGTCCTCGATGACGGCACCCACGACTACGACGAGTTCCGTCTCTTCAATGTGGGTACCCAGGCCGACACCTATGACCTGACTTTCGATTCCAGTGGTCTGCCAGGTGATTGGAGCGTCTACCTCTTCGACGGTGTGAGCTATCAGACTTCGGTCCAGGTAACTCTCAATCCCGGAGAGAGCGCCTCCTACAACGTCGCCATCGAGACTGCTTCTTCCGGCGGCGGCAAAGCCGAGTTGACCATCCACTCGCAGGGTGTTCGCACGGATGATCGTACCCTGAGCTTCTCGGTGATCACACCCGATACCGAGATTCTGCTCGTGGACGATGACGGTGGCGCGAACTACGACTCGGAACTCTATGGGCCGGCCATTGAAGCTCATGGACGTAGTTGGGCTACATGGGATCGTGGCAGCAGTGTGCTGACCCCTGAGATTCTTGGCAACTTCGACATCGTCGTTTGGGATTGCGGCTTCGCTTTCCCGACCTTGGACGATGACGACCGTTCGGCATTGACCACCTACCTTGAAAGCGGCGGCGCGCTCTTCGTTTCGGGTCAGGACATTGGTTGGGATCTCAACGATCAGGGCGGCGCGGCCTACGCCTGGTACCGCGACTACCTGCACGCCACTTTCGTTGCCGACGATACCAACGACTACGGAATTGACGGCGTGGCTGGCGATCCCATTACCGATGGACTCACCATCACCACTCAGGGTGGCGATGGCGCTAACAACCAGGAGTATCCCAGCGATATCGATCCCTACAACGGCAGCACATCCGTCTGGACTTACAGTGCCGGCCGGAACGCCGGCGTTCGTGCCGACGAAGGAACCTATCGCGTGGTTTATTTCTCCTTCGGTTACGAGGCCATCAACAACGCGGCCGATCGCGCATTGGTGATGGATCGCGTGTTGGATTGGCTCAATCCCGACCTAACTGGTGCGGATGATATTCCCGCGCGCGCCCTGGCTCTCAGCCAGAACGTGCCCAATCCCTTCAACCCGAAAACCGACATCAGCTTCAGCCTGGCTCAGACCGGCGCCGTGAAGCTGGAGGTCTTCGACGTGCAGGGACGTTCGGTGAAGGTTCTCACCGATGGCGTATTGAACGCCGGCGATCACATGAGAACTTGGGACGGCACCGATGCCAAGGGCCACCAGGTTCCCTCGGGCCTCTATTTCTATAAGCTTAGCGCTGACCAGAAATCAGAGACCAAGAAAATGGTGATGCTAAAGTAAGAAAGCAGGGAGGGACGAATTCCTCCCCTCGTTCAAGCTTCACATTTCACTCGGGGAGGGATTCGTCCCTCCCCGATTTCTATTTTCCCCCTGGGAGCGAGGCGAATTCCCGAGCAGGACATGTGAGGCGGGCCAAGTATAGTAAATATTGGGAGTTTGAGGCTCCCGCCGAACCGGAATGCTCGGGAATTCGCCTTGCGATTCTTGATTCGGAGGTCCGGATTTCGTAGCTTGGGTTCGCTCCAGGGGCCCTTGCCCCGAACCCATCCACATCGTCATCGAGAGGTCGAAAATGGCCCAGAACGAGATGAAGCGCATCCTGGTCACCGGCGCCGTTGGACAGATCGGTTCCGAACTGACCATGGCTCTTCGCGAAAAATACGGCGCGGACAATGTCCTGGCCACGGGTCGCAAAACGCCGCCCAGCAAAGAACTTCTTGAGTCGGGTCCCTTCGAGTATATCGACGTGGCCGACAAGGCCTCGGTGGAGGCGGTCGTTGACAAGTATGAGATCGACACCATCTACCACATGGCTGCAATCCTTTCGGCGGTGGGCGAGGACAAGCCCTGGCTATGCTGGTCCGTGAACATGGACGGGCTCAAGAACGTGCTTGATATCGGTGTGGAGAAGAAGCTCACACGCATCTTCGTGCCCAGCTCCATCGCGGTTTGGGGACCCGGCGCTCCGCTGGAAATGACGCCCAACGAAACAGTGCTTAAGCCCACGACCATGTATGGAGTCACCAAGGTGGCCGGCGAACTATTGGCCGACTACTACTTCAAGCGCTTCGGCCTCGACTGCCGCGGCGTGCGCTACCCGGGTATCATCAGTCATGAAACCCTGCCCGGCGGCGGCACCACGGACTACGCCGTGGGCATTTACTACGACGCGGTGATCAAAGGCAGCTATGAATGCTTCGTGCGCGAAGATACGGTGCTTCCCATGATGTACATGCCCGACGCCATCAAGGCCACCTTGGACCTGATGGAAGCCCCGGTGGAAAATCTGAAGCATCACAACGATTTTAACATTGCGGCCATGAGTTTCTCGGTGACCGAATTGGCAGGCAGCATCCGCAAGGTGATGCCCGAGTTCACCTGCACCTATAAACCCGATTCCCGACAGGCCATCGCCGACAGCTGGCCCAACAGTATCGATGACACTGCCGCGCGGGAAGAGTGGGGCTGGAAGCCCGCATTCGACTTGGACGCCATGACCGAGGATATGCTCGCTAACCTTCGCAGAAAGCACGAAGCCGGCTTGCTGGTTTAGCCAACTAGACAGGCCCGGGAGGGCCTCAGGAGGACAGACATGTTCGACAAGGTAAGAACCGAACTTCAGGCCACCCTGAAGGAAATTGAGGACGCCGGTCTCTATAAGCGCGAGCGCGTCATCGTCAGCGATCAGAAGCCCGATATCAAGCTGGACACTGGCGCGGACGTGGTCAACTTCTGCGCGAACAACTACCTGGGCCTGTCCAACCATCCGGACATCATCCAGGCGGCCAAGGACGGCATGGACAGCCACGGCTTCGGCCTGTCTTCCGTGCGCTTCATCTGCGGCACCCAGGACACCCACAAACAGCTAGAAGCCAAGCTGGCCG
>JACNKJ010000283.1 GCA_014382085.1 bacterium | reverse complement strand
CACTACTGCGCGATGAAACGCGCCGGGCCGCCATGGGCGAGGCCGCCGGACGCCGCGCGCGATCCTTCAGCTGGGACGAAGGTGCGGATCAAATGGAAGCCCAGCTCTTCGCTATGATGGAGGAGGGAACATGAGGCGGCGCGTTTTGGAAATCTTGCGCATCGTGCTCACCCTGCTTCTGGTAGCCTGGGTGCTCAGCCGCATTTCTCTGGGGCAGGCCTGGGGCCTGTTACTCCGCGCCGATGTCTTGCCCTTGGCGGGTGCCTTGCTGCTCTTTCTGGTCAGCGTTTTCGCCGGTGCCTGGCAGTGGGGACGCTTTTTGGCGGCTCAGGGCATCGACCTGAAGTTCCGCCCGGTGCTTGAGCTCTATTGGGTGGGGCTATTCTTCAACAATTTCCTGCCCGGCAATCTGGGGGGTGATCTGGTGAAGGTTTGGGATCTTCGCCGTCAGGAGCGAGATACCCTGGCCTCGGCCACAGCCACCCTGGCCGATCGACTTACCGGGCTCTCGGCCCTGGCCTTTCTGGCCCTGATCGCGGCCATTCCATTACGCAATCATCCAGATCTGGCGGGGATCGCCACCGTGGTGCTCATAGGCGCCGGTTTCTTCATTCTGGGAGCGGCTCTTTTCCTGCTCGATCCTGTGGCCACCTTGATCCGCCGCCTGGCACAATCCCTCCGGCTGCTATCGGGGGAAGGCATCCGAGGGCGCCTCCTCGAGAGGCTTCGTCTGCTCCGCACGCGTAAACGCTTGCTACTAGGTCTTTTCGGCTTTTCGCTTGGGGTTCAGATACTGCGCGTAGGGGTGCACTGGTTGGTCTGTCTGGCTCTTGTGGGCAGCGCTACCCCCGCCTTCAACGAATTCTTCCTGGCCGTGCCGCCCCTGGCCTTCGCCCTCACACTGCCTGTGACCGTGGGGGGCCTTGGCCTACGTGAGGGCCTGGCCATTCCCCTTTTCCGCCCCCTCGGTCTGGTTGGCGAGGTGCCCGTTACCCTTCAATTCGCCGCCTACCTGCTCATGCTGCTGGTCAGCCTATTCGGCGGTCTCATCTTTCTGGCCCGGCGCCGCCGGGCGACCCTTCCTCCCGCGTGAAATAGGCTTGCCAGGGAAGGAACTTTCCGGCAGGATGCCCGTTGAATCGTCCCAATTTCAAGGGCTTAGCAAAGCGAAAGGGACCATGAAACGTCTCGACCCTGCCGTGGCACTGGGGGGCGCACTCGCCTTCCTGGGGCCTTTTATTGTTTATCTCCGCACCATGAGCCGCACCCTGAATTTCTGGGATTGCGGCGAGTTCATCACCACCAGCTACATTTTGGGCATCCCGCATCCGCCGGCCACGCCCATGTACGTCCTGGTGGGGCGCTTGGCATCTATCCTGCCCATCGGGGAGGGTGTGGCCCACCGCATCAACATGATGAGCGGGCTATTCGCGGCTTTGGCCACCCTGATCATGTTCCTGCTGATCATGAAAGTGACTCGCCAGTGGTTCGGACCCGAGAGCGAACATGGGATTCACAAGTATCTGCGTATCGGTGGGGCGCTTACGGCCACCTTCCTGCTGGCCTTTAGCGACACCTTTTGGACCAACGCCATCGAGGCCGAGGTCTATTCCCTTTCGGCCTTCCTCATGGGAACCATCACCTGGCTCATTCTCGACTGGCGCGAGAAGGTGGACAAGCCCGAAGGCAACGCCCTGGTCTTTCTGATCATCTACCTGCTAAGCCTGGGCGTCGGATTCCATCTGGGCACCATCCTGATTTTCCCGGGCTTCTTCATCATGGCGCTCATGATTCGCGAGAAGGCTTTCAGCGATCAGGAACTTCTGGCTTTCACGACGGCCCTGGGTGCCTTTCTCGGTGTTTCCATCATGCACTGGCCTGACCTTTGGATGCTCGGCATCTTTGTGGCGGCTCTTGTCTGGGCCATCTGGCTTTACACTCAGGGGAAGCGTTTCGCGCTTTATTCCATCGGTCTCTTTGCACTGGGTCTGAGCGTGCACCTTTTCCTGCTCATTCGCGCGGGACAAAACCCGGCCATCAACGAGGCGGATCCCTCAACCTGGGCAAATCTTTGGGCTGTGATCAAGCGCGAACAGTATCCCTTCCGTTCGGTGTTCGTGCGGGAGTCTAGCTGGACCTTCCAGCTTTCACACTTTTGGGACTACCTCTGGAATCAGTTCCGCATGCCCTTCCAGGGGCGTTTCCTGAATCTGAATCCCGGCGCGGCGCTTACGGCCTTACCCTTGGGATTGGCACTCATCGGTCTGTGGCAGCAATGGCGTCGGCAGCGCAAAGTATTCGTAGCGCTTCTGATCATCCTTCTCGTGAACAGTTTGGGATTGGTGCTCTACCTGAACTTCACCTCCGAAGAGGTGCGCGCGCGCGACTACTTCTACGCGCCGAGCTTTTACTTTATCGCCTTGTTTATCGGTTTGGGCACCGTGGGCTTGCTGGAGGGATTCCTTCAGGAAACCAAGGGTAAGAAGCTGGCCGGCGGAGTGGCCATTCTGCTACTAGCCCTTTCTTTGGGGCCGGCTGCTGGGCACTGGTACGAGCACGATCGCAGCGATCTCTACGTGGCTCGCGATTACGCCTGGAACATGCTGGCGCCACTGGATGAAAACGCCGTCATCTTCACCAACGGCGACAACGACACCTTCCCCCTCTGGTATATCCAGGAAGTGGAGGGCTTCCGCAAAGACGTGCGGGTGGTCAACCTGAGCTTGCTTAACACCGATTGGTACATGGCTCAACTTCGCGACCAGGAACCCAAGCTACCCATTTCACTCACCGACGCCGAAATGGCCGAGGTGGCACGCATGTACTTCCAGATGGAGGATGGGCGGGTCTATCAGCCGCGTGACAAGATCATCGATCATCTCTTCGGCAACACGCTGAACGAGGGATGGGATTCCCGCAGCTACTACTTCGCCGTAACCGTGCCCCGCGATTTTCTGAGTCCCTTGCTGCCCTTCCTGAGCATGGAGGGGATGGTCTATCGCATGACCTTAGAGCGCGGCGATGAGCAGGTGAACATGGATCGGCTGCGCGAAAACCTGGAAGAGGTATTCATCTGGCGCGGACTGCTTTCCGACTGGAACGATGACGATAGTCTGCGAGGTCGCTTGAACGAAGGCAGCTCGGGCGATTCCCTCGGCGGATATGCGAGCAATCTGCCCGATACAAGGCGCTACGGAGAGCTTCAAGGGCTGAAGGGTTCCATCCCCCAGTTCCCCGAGAGAGCGGCTGAAAGCAATTATCTGAACCCGACCATTCGCCATCTCATTCAGAACTACGCGGCGGCATGGAGTCGATACGCCATCGAACTCAATCGGGGCCTGGAAGTCGAAGCCGACATGCCCAAGGCCATCGACGCCATGACTCGTGCCTGGATTATCGACGAGGACTTTAGCCCCGCGGTGAACTATCTGGGATATCTCTACTCCAGCTCCGGCGATCCGGAGAAGGGCCTAGAGGTTTATCGGGAATTCGCCGAGACGCAGCAGCCCCAGGACTATCGCTTCTGGTCGCGTTACGCCCAGGCCCTTGAAAAGGCGGGAATGCACGAGGAGGTGGTGCAGGCACTGGGCACGGTCATCGATCTGAATCCCGACTACGAACCCGGTTACCTGTCCTTGGTGGACTACATTGTTTCTTACTTTCCCACCACGGACAACATCCGCGCGGTGGTGGCGCATCTGGAAGACTTCATGCGCCGCCATCCCGACAGCGCGCCTATTCGCGAGCGCTTGGGAATCTTACGCGAAATGCTGAAGGAGCCCGCGCCCGGAGCGGAACAATAGACTCGATCTAGGTTGAGCAGGGGAGCGGATCCGTGAAATTGAGCGTCGTCATACCAGCTTGGAACGAGGCGGAATCACTGCCGGAGTTACTCCGGCAAGTAAAGGAACATGCCGCGGCTTTTGAGCCCTATGAAATCTTCGTCATCGATGATGGCAGCCGCGACAGCAGCCGCGACCTCCTGGAGAAACTCTGCGAGGAAGATTCCCACCTAGGATTTCTAAGCTTCGGGCGCAACTACGGAAAGAGTGCGGCACTGGCCACGGCCTTCGCGCGGGTGAAGGGCGAGATCGTCATCACCATGGACGCGGATCTACAGGATGATCCTGCCGAGATTCCGCGCCTCATTGCCGAGCTCGACAAGGGTTACGATTTGGTAAGTGGTTGGAAGCGCGATCGCAAGGATCCTCTTAGCAAAACTCTTCCCAGCAAGCTCTTCAATGGGGTCATGCGCCGCGTGACGGGCCTGAAGATTCACGATTTCAACTGCGGTCTCAAGGCTTATCGCCGGGAAGTGGTGGAGAGCGTGAATCTCTACGGCGAGTTGCATCGTTTCATTCCGGCGCTGAGCCATTGGGAAGGCTTTCGTGTTACCGAGATCCCCGTGACTCATCACGAACGACGCTTTGGCGAAAGCAAGTTCGGTGCGCGCCGGATTCTCAACGGCCTTTTCGATCTCATGACCGTCATCTTCGTTGCACGCCGATCCGCCGCGCCCCTGCATAGTTTCGGGCGCATCGGATTCTGGTTCTTTTTGGTGGGCATGCTAATCAACGGATACTTCGGCATGGTCTGGCTCTTCACCCAGACTCTGCGCGTTCGCCCCCTGCTCATTCTCGGTTTGGTTTTGATTCTCATGGCCATTCAGTTCTGGTCCTTGGGCTTGCTTGGCGAATTGATGATTCACCTGCGCGCCCGCGAGGAACGCTATCGCATTGCCCGGGAGCGCTTGCCCCGTGGCGCTTGATAGGCAAAAAGTCGGCCTGGTCGTCCTCAATTGGAACGGCACTTCCGTGCTCCCACACTGTCTGGAGAGCTTGGAGGGCGCTTCGAACGCATCCATTCATGAAATTGGCAAGCTCTTGGTGGACAACGCCTCCAGTGACGGATCCGATCACTGGGCCGAGCGGGAATTCCCCGATTGGGAGATTCTGCGAACCGGCTCCAATCTTCGCTACGCAGGTGGCATGAATACCGGGATTCGAGCTTGGCTGGATCGCGGTATGGACTATATCCTGGTGCTCAATAATGACATTCGCGTGGATGCGAACTTCATCGATCCTCTGGTGGCCGATCTGGAAAGCGGCACGCCTCGAGGTGCGGCTTGTCCGCGCATTCATTACATGGATGAACCGCGCCTGCTCTGGTATGGCGGCGGACAGGTGAGTCGGAACTTCCGCATCACGCGTCATCGTGGAATTCGCCGACCGGCCCTGGGAAAACTGCGGCAGTCGGGTGCGACGGAGTATCTTACCGGCTGTGCACTCATAGGCAAGGCGGCATTCTGGCGCGAGACCCTAGGCTTCGATGAGAGTTTTGAATTCTACGGCGAAGACGTGGATCTGTCGCTTCGGGCCCGAAAGGCCGGATGGGCGCTGCGCTATGTGCCCGACTCGCTGATCTATCATCGCGTGGGATTTTCCAGTGGGGGCGGTAGCAGTGAAGGAAAACTGCGCTCCCAGTGGAAAGCCACGCGCCAGCTCTTGGCTCGACATGTGAGTCCCGCCATGCGGCCTCTGGCCTATCTCGCTTGGAGTGCGCATATAGGTCTCCGAGCTTCGGCAGCAATCATACGCGGGGAGAAGAATCTACCCGCTTCCATGGCTACTGCCATGCGCAAGGAAGGAAAGAGTTCGTGAAGAAGAGCTGGTTCAGCAGCGTGAGATTCCTTCGCCTGGAAGGCTGGGAAGGTGTGCTCGCGGCGGCCCTGCTCTTTACCGTCCTAGTGACTTTTGTCTTTCCCGAAGCCGTGCTTCAGGGAAAGGTTTTTCGTACACCTGATAGCTTGGCTCCCAGCGGCCTGCACCAATACGTGGAAAACAATGAGCTCGAAGCTCCCTTGTGGAATCCCTTTATCTTCGCCGGTATGCCGGCTTTCGCGAGCTTGAGTTATCATCCCGGGCTTTATCCCATGAGCAGTTTGCTGCGCCTACTCATGAACGCCCTTTCTCTGCCGCCCCTCACTTGGCTGCTCTTCCACTATGTTTGGGCGGCTCTGGGGCTTTTCGTTTTCCTTAGATGGCGGGGCACGCGACCATGGCTGGCTTGGCTGGGCGGCGCGCTCTTCATCCTCATGCCGGCTCAAGTGGCCGTGGGGGCTTACGGTCATGGCAGCAAGGTTATGACCCTCTCTTGGATTCCCTGGATGCTGCTCTTCGCCGATCGTCTATTATGCCGCGATAAAAAACCTACTTGGTCCTCACTCGCAGCCAATACCGGGCTTCTGGGAGCCAGTACGGCCGGGCTTATGCTCTCGGCCCACGTACAGGTGGCTTACTACGGGCTTCTCACCCTTGGGCTCTTCGGACTCTTCCGTCTCGGCCTTCTTCTCGTGCAAGGGCATCGTGGACGTGCATGGAAGGCTTTAGCGGCAGTTCTACTTGCCTTGCTACTGGCTGCCGGTGCGAGCGCGCTGCTCTATGCTCCCGTGCGGGAATACGGTCACTACAGCATTCGCGGCATCAGTCAGGGAGGCGGCGCCGATTGGCAATACGCCACCGCTTGGAGTCTGCATCCGGAGGAGTGGTTCACCTTCCTCCTTCCCTCGGCAGCGGGATTCGGTGAGTCCACCTATTTCGGCCACATGCCCATGACCAACTACCCGAACTACGTGGGATTGTTGTCCGTGTTGGCCGCTTCCATGCTCTTCCTGCGCGGACGGCGATCTCGTTTCGATCTGTTTTTCAAGGGATTGGCCATCGTCACAACTGTGGTGGCCGCCGGTCAATTTCTCCCCATTCTCTACCGGCCGCTTTACGAAGCCTTGCCCTATTTCAATCGCTTCCGAGTGCCGGTGATGATTCTCATCTTGCAGCAAATGTCCGTGGCCATTCTCTTTGCCCGTGGACTTGAGCGCGTGTTGGTCGACAAGCGCGTGCGCGCGGACTTCAGGTGGGGATTGATTCTGGCTGCATTGCTTTTTCTGCTCTTGGGTCTGGGAGCTCCAGCAGTGATTGAGGGAGCGGCACGCGAGGGTTTAGCACAACGCCTTTCACGTCAATTGGCGGGCCTGCCACCGGCTCAGGTTTCCATCCTGCTGGGTGACCTTGCCAAGCAGAGTGTCGACTGGCTACGTTTGGAATCCATTCGCGCGGCTCTGCTGCTTCTCCTGCCCTTGGCAGCCTTGGAACTGGCTCGTCGTCGTGAGAATTTCCCACTAGCGCCTGCCTTGACATTGGCGGCCCTTGTCTTTCTGCTCGGGGACATGCTTCCTCTGGATCACAAGGTCCTGCATCCTGAAAAACACTGGGATATGCATCGCGGCGGAGGTCTTTGGAGCCGCGAGTTGGCGCCCCAGGACGATCTGCCGCCCAAGACCTTGGGCTTCTTGCAGGAGACTTTGGACGATCAGCGCTTCTTCGCATTACCGGGAAGTCCCTTCGCCGGCAATGGCGCGGCGTCTCTAGGCTTGGCCAACCTGGGAGGCTATCACGCGGCCAAGATGGCCCAGGCCGATTCCGTGCTCAAAGCCATGGGAAGCGGCGGCAGCGAGCTCTTAGGTCGCTTTGCGGTGAAGTATCTCATCGGAACCCAAGCCATGAATCTGGGGCCTGAATTCCCGCATATCCGTGCAGGGGGCGACACAGGCACCACACTCTACGAGAACAAACGTTGGCGCTCTCGGCTATTCACCGAAGATCGCGTGCAAGTGGAGAATCCCGCCCTCAGTCGTGGGCGTCTTATGAAGGGGCAACCCGCCGCGCCGCTGCACCTGTCGGCGGATCCGGGTCTGGAGCTTTCACCCCAGGAAACTCCCTGCGGCATGGTGATGGAGGCGGATTTCGGACTCGACAGTGTGATCTGCACGGTAAATATGACACGCGCAGGGCTTCTGGTATTGGCTGATATGAACTACCCCGGCTGGATCGGCCGCGTAGACGGGGAGGAACAGGAACTGCTTGTGGCCGACGGTTTCTTTCGAGCCCTGGCCCTCAAGGCGGGTGAACACGAAGTCGCCTTCGAGTTCCAACCGGCGAGCATGGAAACTCTTCGCTGGCTTCGCCGAGCATCCTTCCTCATCATGATCCTGCTCTTGATCCCAAAGCTGATTCGACGAGAAGAAAAGGAGGCCCCCGCTTGAAGGGTTTGGTCATCATCCCCACTTACAACGAGTGCGAGAACATCGAGCGCATCGTGAAAACCGTGCTCGAATTGGACTCACGCCTCTCGGTTCTGGTGGTGGACGACAACTCACCCGATGGCACGGGGGCCCTGGTGAAGGGCATGGGGGATCAACAGGGTCGACTTTCCATACTGGAGCGCGCCGGCAAAATGGGTTTGGGTAGCGCCTACATCGCGGGCTTCGAGCATGCTCTGGCTGAAACCGATGCGGATTGCGTTTTCGAAATGGATGCCGATTTCTCCCACGATCCCAGCGATCTTCTGCGCATGCTCGACGAAATCGAGCATTGCGATCTGGTGCTGGGAAGTCGTTATCTCGAAGGCGTCACCGTGGTGAATTGGCCGCTCAGACGCCTGGCTTTGAGTTTGGGCGCCAATATCTACACGCGCCTGATCACGGGCATGCCCATTCACGACGCCACCGGAGGATTCAAATGCTTCCGGCGTCGGGTGCTCGAGGCCATTCCTCTCCAGCGCATCCAGAGCGACGGCTACAGTTTCCAGATCGAAATGAATTACCAAGCCTGGAAGCGGGCCTTTCACATTCACGAAATTCCCATTGTCTTTACCGATCGTCGCGTGGGCGTGAGTAAAATGAACCGTAAAATCATTTGGGAAGCGGTCTGGATGGTTTGGCGTCTGCGCTTCTCGAAACTTCACGGCGGCACCGGCAAGGATGGTCGAGCATGGCCGGAATGATCAGCATCGTCTTCGTGAGTTATTACTCCGGCCGTGAAATCCTAAACTGCCTGGAGAGCGTCGACGCGTCCGGCACTGCGCGAACGCTGGAAATCATCGTGGTGGACAACGCCAGCGCAGACGACAGCGTGGAGCTGCTTGGCGCTCGTAGTGATATCCACCTGATCACCAACGAGGAAAACCTGGGCCTGTCGCGGGCTGTGAACCAGGGTCTTCGTGTTGCCCAAGGCGACTATCTGTTGGTGCTCAATCCCGATATTCTGGTGAAGCCGGGATCCCTCGACGCTCTGGCCGATTTTCTGGACGCCAATCCCAAGGCCGGCATGGCCGGCGCCAAGCTGCTCAACGAGGACGGTAGCCTGCAGTATTCCTGCCGGTCTTTTTACACGCTTTGGACCATTCTTCTGCGTCGCACGCCCTTGGGCAAGCTCTTCAAAAACAGCAAGGCCATCCGGCGGCATCTTATGCTCGACTATGATCACGAGAAGCCCGCAAAAGTGGACTGGATCCTCGGCGCCTGTATGATGACCCATCGCCGCGCTCTGGCCGACGTGGGCGGCATGGACGAGCGTTTCTTCCTCTACTTCGAAGACGTGGACTGGTGTTATCGCATGGATCGCCGCGGCTGGGAGGTTTGGTACGCGCCCGCTTCGGAGATCACGCACATCTATAGGCGGGCCAGCGCGCGCAATCCCTTCAGCCGGAGTTTGCTGGCGCATATCAGCAGCTTCTTCCACTACTACGAGAAGTGGAATCCCGTGAGCTATCTGGCCAAACGCTATCGAAATCCCGTGAAGGTTCTGGGGCTTCTGGTTTTAGACGCCCTGGGATTGACCATCGCCCTGGCCACGGCAGTCTGGTTCCGAGTGAGTCTGGCGGCGGGATTTTTTGAAGCCACCTATTTCGAAGCCGATCCCTACCTTCGTTTCGCGCCTTTCTTCCTGGGCGTGAACCTGGTGCTCTTTCACTTCATGGGTCTCTATCGTATCGACCGGCGCACCCCTCAGGCCGAGGAGTTCATTTCCCTGCTCAAGGCCGAACTGCTTGCACCTGTGGTGCTTCTCGCCGCGAACTTTCTGACCGGCGAAGACGTGATTTCTCGCAGTATCATCGTGTTGAGTGCGCCGATGGCCATCCTCTTTGTCCTGTTGCTGCGCGGCAGCCTGCGGGGAGTTCATCGTCGTCTGCTCCGTTTGAATTTCGACCTGCGTCGTTTACTGATGGTGGGAAACGCCGACGAGCAGCTGGCTCTGGACCAGCGGGTACGCGAGCGTCCTCAGCTGGGCCTGGACCTGGTTGGACGTCTGGATCCCTTGGGGCTTTCCGGAAGCTTGGGTGATCTCTCAGAACTCGAACGCGTGGCCACGGAAGAACGTGTGCAGGAAATTGTCATTGCGCCTTCGGCGTCCACACCTGCAGGCGTGGCTGCGGTACTGCCTTGGTGCCGCGCGCGAAATGTGGAGCTGCGAGTCTTGGGCGATCTGGCCGGCGTCATGAGCGGGTCGGTGCGCGTTCAGGACTTTCTGGACCTGCCGGGTTGGTCCTATCGCATGGGCGGAGGCTACGGCCTGCTGCTCGCGGCCAAACGATTGACCGATATTCTCGTGTCGCTTCTATTCCTGCTGCTCAGCCTTTTGCCCGGGCTTCTGTTCGCCCTTTCACGTCGCCTACGCGCTAAGGCCGCGTATACTCGATTAAACTTCCTGGGACGCCATGGGAAGGTGGCCTATCTTCCTCTGGTCCTGGTCGAGGAAGGCATCGCGCTTTCGGATCTGCTCAATCCCGGACAGTACTTGGCGGTGCTCCGCGGGCAATTCAGCCTGGTGGGGCCGCAGCCGGTTCCGGTGGAATCGGGTGGCGAAGCGCCCTCGATGCGCCCGGGGCTCACAGGCTACTGGCGCCTGGCCCTCGAAAGGGAAGAGGAAAGCCTCTTGTCGCGCGACAGGTTCTACATGCATAACTGGAGTCCGGGTGAGGATCTTCGTATCTGGAGCTCCACGCTTCCGTCCCAAATTCGCGGTCGATACCCGGCCTCTTTCCTAAGGAGCGTCCCCTCTTGAAGCGCGGCCAAATTCTTCTATGGCTCATTCTTACCGCCTTGCCCGCCACGGGGGAAATCCTCTGGACACTTCACAGCGACGCCAGTTTTTTGCGCGGGCTCTCGGTCAGTGAGGAGGCCGTCTGGGCCGTGGGACAGGGAGGCGCTCTCAGGCAGGATCGCTCAAGTGGCGAGTTCAGTTTCATTCACGCTACGGAAGGCCTGCCCAGTCACAATCTGACCAGCGTGCTGGCCCTATCCGATGATGAAATTTGGATCGGCACCGACGGCCAAGGCCTCCTTCGATATCGTCCGGAGGAAAGTGATTCCTGGAGCCAGTACAAACTCCTGCCTCAGTCCTTGGCGGGGAACGAAGTGCTCAGCCTGGCCGTCGATAGTCAGGGCCGTATTTGGTATGGCTGCCGGGAACAGATCCTCACCAACTATGTGGCCGGTGGATTCGGAGTCATGGCCGAGAACAGCCCCGGCGACATATGGGGTGAGCCGGAAGGCTTGGCCAATCTCACGGTCAATGCTCTCGTCTTCGCCGGCGATGAGCTCTTCGTGGGCACGGAAGAGGGCATCTACCTTCTTGATGCGGATGAGGTTTTAAGCTTCGAGATCGAGGGACCTCTTGGCGCCGCGGATGAACTGGTCGTGGCGGGAGATCGCATTTGGGCTCTCACCGAGAGCGAACTCCATTCCCGCCCGCTCGTGGGTGGCGAGTGGGTGCGTAAGTTTATGCCGGAGAGTGGATACACGCCTACGTCTATAGTATCACTTGAAGACATGCTCTATGTGGCCATGCGAAATTCCAACCTCGGTACCCTGGCCTATAGCTACGACACCCTCGCCCAAAGCTGGACCGATCTGTCGGCCGGAATGCCCGAACCGGATTGGCTGCCGGATTACAGCAATCCGGTCTACAGCGCCATGTGCGCAGCGGCGGGCGACGAACTCTGGCTCGGCGGGCATGTGTATCGCAACATGGGACCCGGAATTCTCCATCGCAGCGGCGACAGCTGGGAACGCAATCCCTTGGATCAGGGACCCATGGGTCCCACTACCAAATCACTCAGCTTCGGACCCAGTGGAACGCTGTGGACCAACAGCGATGCCGGTGCGGCCAATCAGGACTCAGATGGAAACTGGTCCCGCCAGCGACGCCTGGATGAATTCCACAACTGGCCATCCTGGAGTCTTGAGGTCTTGGAGGACAGCCAGGGCTACGTCTGGTTCTGCCCATTCGCCATCGCCCACGACGATGCCTTCGCCCGGCTCGAACTGAGTACGGGTCTGGTGGAATCCATGCCCGTGGGAGCCGGCGGCCTGCCTTCCACGCGGGTCTTGGCCATGCTCGAAGATTCCGCGGGCTCGCGTTGGTTCGCCACCGAGGACGCGGGCATCGGTGTGCTCAGCGCAGAAGGCGATTGGTCCCTGCTCAACTCCGATCCTGCCAACGGAAGTCTACCCACTCCCAACATCAATGCCCTCGCATTCCTGGACGGCGGTCGTGTGGCCATGCTCTGCAGCGGCGTGGGCTTATGCATCTGGGACGGCGTTTCACAGTGGTGGAAGCCCGGCGCGGGAATTGTCGATTCAAGCGGTGATCTGGCCGTGACCACCACAGGTGGCAGCCTTTCGGCCATTCCCGGAGGCGGTGTTTGGGTGGGGCAGTTGGACGGACTCATCCGAGTGGCCCCCAGCGGCAGCGCCTACATCGTACAGGGGAAACTTCGCCAATCCGACGGTAGTGCTCCCGGACTGCTCAGCAGCCTGGTGAAAGATGTGGCCACAGGACCGGGCGGAGAAGCCTGGGTGGCCACGGAACTGGGCATTTCGCAGGTGGACCTGGATCTGGATGCGGGCATCTGGCTTGTGGATAATTACACCAACAAAACGGGGCTCACCGAGGCCGGTGGAGCCTTCGGTCCTGAAGTGCTGGCACCCTTGCCGGATCACATCTTCGACCGCATCGTCGTCTCACCCGATGGCAGCCGTATCGTGGCTGGAAGTCGCAGCCAGGGCTTGGTGGAACTTGAGAGCCGGCCGGATCCTCCCTCCGACCCGGAAGAAATATCCCGTATCCGCTTATATCCCAACCCGGTAAGGCTTTCCCTCGGGCAGTCGGAAGTGTACTGCATGGGCGTTGATTTCCCTGTGGATGTGCGCATCTACAATCTGGAGGGTCAGCTGGTGCGCGAGTTGCTTCAAGTTCAGCCGGGAGAACCGGTTTGGCCCGATCTGGCCACCCGATTCGGAAGCCGCGCCGTCAGCGGTATATACTTGATTCACTTGAGTTACGAAGGGCGCAGCGAGGTGCGGACCCTCGCCCTCTTGCGATAGCGGAGAGCATGGACGAGAAAAGGCGCATCCTGATTCTCGGCGCCGGTGAAGCCGGACGCATGGTGGCAGCCGAGGCGACCCAATCGCCCGAGCTGGGACTGACCGTGCTCGCCTATCTCGATGATGACGAGAAGCTTCAGGGCAAGGATTTTGAAGGCGTTCCCGTCCTGGGAGCTTGTGATCAACTACCCCGCCTAGCCGGCGAGCTGAAGCCCGACGAAGTCATTATCGCCATTCCCAGCGCGCGTGGTGCCGCGATCCGGCGTCTTCTGCGTCTTTGCCGTCAGGCCAAATTACCCTTCAAGCTTTTGCCGGGAATCCGCGAAATCATTCGCGGCGAAGCCAGTTTCCGCCAGGCTCGCCTCGTTAATCCCAACGATCTTTTGGGCCGTGAAAGCGTGGACTTCCTGGAAGGCCCGGTTCGGGAAGTTATTCAAGGTCGTCGTGTGCTGGTGACCGGTGCGGGAGGATCCATCGGCGGCGAGATCGCGCGGCAGGTGGCGCGCCTGGATCCGGCCGAACTCCTGCTCTTGGGGCGCGGAGAGAATTCCATTTTCGAAATCGAGACCGAGCTGGCCGAGAGCCGCCCGGCTCTCTTGAGAACGAGCATCATTCAAGACATTCGCGATCGCGAGGGTCTACTGCGTCTGGCGCGTGAGCGCAAACCCCAGGTGATCTTTCACGCGGCGGCCCACAAGCACGTACCCTTCATGGAGCGCTTTCCTCTGGAGGCATTCGTGAATAACGTGCTGGGCACGCAGAACGTCATCGACGCGGCCGCCGAAGCGGGAGCCGAGCGCATGGTGATGCTATCCACCGACAAGGCCGTGGATCCCATGGGCGTGATGGGTGCAAGTAAGCGTCTGGCCGAAATGCTCATGTTGCGCGCAGCGGCCGAAGGGAAGGGTCCGCGCTATCTCTCGGTGCGCTTCGGCAATGTGCTCGCCAGCCGCGGCAGTGTGGTTCCGCTTTTTCTCGGACAAATCGAGCGCGGCGGCCCGGTGACGGTGACCGATAAAGATGCCACGCGTTTCTTCATGACCATCCCCGAAGCCAGCAAGCTCGTGGTGCAGGCCAGCGCTCTGGGCAAGGGTGGGGAAGTTTTCATCCTCAACATGGGCGAGAGTGTGGGCATTCTCGAATTGGCGCGCACGCTCATTCTTCTGGCGGGCTATGAGCCGGACGAAGAAATCCCCATCGAGTTCACCGGTCTGCGGCCTGGCGAGAAACTTCACGAGCAGCTCATGACCGACAGCGAAGCCGAAGTCAGTGAGCTGGGCGAAGAATTGATGATCATCCGGCCCTGTCTGCCCGAAGGTCTTGATCTGGATGCGCTGCTGGCCGAACTTCGCGAACTGGTGGAAGGCGGCAAGGCCGAGGCCATGGCGGAACGTTTGCTTGCCATATCCCACAGCATGGGAAAAGTGCTTTGAGCGGCCGCGCAGTTCCCGCCCTGGAAGGAGGCTCGCCGGTTCGCGCCGAGCGACTGCCCTTCTTCAGATCCAGTTTCGGTGATGCCGAGATCGAAGCCGTCCTCGACACGCTTAAGTCGGGATGGCTTACCGTCGGGCCCAAGACCTCCAAGTTTTCCGATGCTTTCCTCGCAGCCACCGATTTACCTTTCGGTGTTCCCGTGAACAGTTGCAGCTCGGCCTTGCTTTTGGCCCTCAAGGTGCTGGGCATCGACGAGGGCGACGAGGTCATCACCACACCCAACACATTCACGGCATCCGTGAGCATGATCCATCAAGCGGGTGCCAGCCCGGTATTGGCCGATATCGAATTGAATACCTATGGATTGGATCCGGCCAAGGTTGAAGCGGCCATCACCGATCGCACGCGCGCCATCCTACCCGTGCACTACGGTGGACAGGCCTGCTACATCGAAGCTCTTCGAGAAATTGCCGATCGGCGCGGGCTCTTGCTCGTGGAAGACGTGGCTCATGGATTTGGCGCAGAATTGCACGGACGGCACATCGGCCATCACGGCGAAGCCGCAGCCTTCTCCTTTTACGCCACGAAAAATCTGAGCACCGGCGAAGGCGGATACCTGGCCTGCGCCAACGCGGAACTGGAAGAAGAAGCCGCGCTCATGGGATTTCACGGCATGGATCGCGATGCCTGGAAACGCTACGGCGATCGCGGTGGCTGGTACTACGAGGTGAAACGCTTCGGCTACAAGTTCAACATGACCGACATCCAGGCGGCAATGGGCCTAGTGCAACTTGCCCGCGCGGAAGAATTGCGCGACGCCCGAACGAAAGTGGTCGATCAATATCAAAGTGCTTTCGCGGGCCGCGAAGAGTTGATCCTGCCGATCACGCGCGAAGGAGCGCTTCACGCATGGCATCTCTACGTTCCGCGATTGGCCAAGGGTACTCTTCGCATCGGACGGGATGAGTTCTTGAAGGCGCTTACCGCCGAAGGCATCAGTCCCAGTTTGCACTTCATTCCCATTCATCATCACCCAGTACATCGCGCTTATCATGGCGATATCGGCGAAAGCCTTCCGGCGGCGGAAGAGTTTTACGAAGGATGTTTCTCCCTGCCGCTCTTTCCGACGCAAACATCTCAGGAAACCGACCAGGTAATCGAGGCGGTGCTCAAGCTCCTCGATTTCTACGGGACATAGCCGTGGATTTCCGCCTTGAGACGGAGCTGGATTGGCGGGAACTGGATGAATTCCTGGAGGCAGCACCCGGAGCGACCTGCTTTCAGACTTCCACCTTCCTTTGGGCCCTTCAGGAGAGCTACGGCTACTCCATAAGTTTCCTCACGCTTCGTCGCGGCGGGGAGCTTGTGGCGCTACTGCCTTTCTCCGAGCGAAGTCGTAAGGGTCTCGCGATTCTGGAATGTCTTCCCTTCGGTGCGCCGGGGGGGGCACTGCTCGTAGCGGATGCCGATCCCAATTTGAACTCCGCTTTGCTCGATGCCTTCTTCGCTCGCACAGGGGGCAAGACCGTGAGCGTCTCTGCGGTTTTGCCGGCCGATCCCACCCTGGAAACCGAGGGTGAGGATCGCATGCTCACACAGCTGGTGGATCTGTCTCCCGGTTATGAAACTCTCGCGACCAAAATTGTAGCACCGGCCAAGCGCAGGCAAATTCGGCAGTCCGGCGAGCGCGGCATCACCTGCCGCCGAAGTGTGGATCCCGTGGAGCTAGCCGATTGGTTCGAGATCTACATGGACAACATTCGCCGCTGGAAGGTGGATCATCCCACTTCACTGGAATTTCTCACGCGTCTGATCAAAGACGAGGATCGGGTGGAATTCACGGTGGCCGAGCATGAAGGGCGGCTGGTGGGAGCGTCCCTGGATCTTTACCAATCCGGTGAGGCCTACTACTGGATGGGTGCCAGCCGTCGCGAGCTGGGAAAGCTGCGCATCAGTGCCGCTCTCTACAACGCTCGAATGCACCGCGCCTGCGAACGCGGCATGACGCGTCTCAACCTGGGTTTCAGTCCGGATAAGCCCGAACTCTTTCGCTACAAGAAGGACTTCGGCGGTCAACCTGCCGCCTGTCTGCTTCGCAAAAAGACTGTTGCCTGGTTTGCTCTACTGCAAGGTCTTCGCGGGAGGCGTGCATGAGAGGTGCATCACGTATAGGCCAGAACACCGCATTTATGGGCGCCGGTACCTTGCTCGTGAGTTTGTTCCTCATCGTTCAGATGAAGATCTTCACCGTGGCCTTAAGCCCTCAGGACTACGGCCTACTGCTCGCCCTACGCGCCCTGTCGGGTCTGGTCACCGCGGCGGCAGTCATCGGTTTGCCTCAAGTGGCCATGCGCTTTTTGCCGCAGCTAGAAGTGCGGCGCGAAAGAGGACCGCTGCTGCGTTTCAGCGGCGCATTGCTGGGGCTCATGGTTCTCAGCACGGCCGCGGTCATGTTGTTGGCCTGGCTTGCTCGTCCCATGCTCATGGCCAAATTCAATTTGGACATCGTGGGTGACGAGTTCTTTGTCCTCACCCTTTCTTTGGCGGCATCCTTGGGTCTCTACGAACTGGCCATGAGTCTGCTGCAGGGCATTCGTCGCATGGGGTGGGTGGCTCTGTCTCAGGTGCTCTTTCAGGGCGCACTTTCCATTCACTTCTTTTTTATACGAGATGAACTCACCCCCGGCCTGGCACTCTGGCTCTACACGATCTACACCCTTGTGCCGGGAATCGGGCTCTTGATCATCTTCCCCTTCCTTTTGCCATCGGCTGGAAAGGCTGCTCAGCCTCTTCGCTTCGATCGCAAGGAATTCTTTTCATATTGGCGCATGGGCCTGCTTCTGCGCTGGATGGTTTTGGCATCCCTCGATCTGGATCGCTACGTCCTCTCTTTCTTTGCGGGCATGGAGATGATTTCCTTCTTCAATATTCCCGCGCGAATGATGGGGGTGAGTCGGCGTTTCCTGCAGGCATCCATTACCGCTTTGCAAACCGAAGTGAGTCGCCTGCACGAGGAACGCCGCGACCATGATCTCCCCGCGCGGCTTGCCCTCTTCATGCGTGGGCAGGTGAGCCTGTCCTTCTGGATGGCCGGTGCACTTTTCTTGGCGGCCAAGCCTCTCATCCTCATGGTCTCCACACCGGACTACCTCGCCGGTCTTCCCCTATTCGCATTGCTTCTTTGGACCCTACCCCTTTCCAGTTTGTCCAGTCCCATCGAGGGCGTGTTCCGCGGCTTGGATGGTCTGTCCCGCGTACTTGTGGGCAATATTCTTTGGACTCTCGGCTACTTCGGTAGCCTTCCATTCCTTGTTCCCAAACTGGGTCTCATGGGCCTGGGTCTGGCGCAGGTGGGGGCCATGACTTTGCAAGCGGGATGGATGATCGCTTCGGGCCGCCGTCGCGGGCTACTGGAAAACCCCGCAGCCTTGAGCGTCTCCATGGCATGGGGTGCCGCACCGGTGGCGCTGGCCATTACGTTGGCGATGCTGCTGCCAGGCGGTGAAACCCTAGCACCTTCCACCCTTGGCGTGGTGCTGGGGCTTGCCACCCTTGCCTTGGGAGTGCTCTGGATTGTACGCGGGCAGCACCTATTCACCTCCGATGAAAAAATCTGGTTACTCGGTCGTGTGGGCAAGATGGGTTTGCGGCGCGCCATGGCTCGCATTCTGCGCGTGGAGGTGTCCGCATGAGGATCGCGCTCATGGGCGAAGGCAGTGTGGTGCACACACTGCGCTGGGCTGAGTACTTCCACAGTCGCGGGGATACCGTTCGCCTTTTCACCTTGGAAAATCCCCCAAAGGAATATGAAGGCGATTGGGAAAAGGTGGGCCGGAGGGACAAGTCCCACGCCCTGTCCTACACGCTGGCCTTGCCGCGCATGAAGCGCGCCTTGGATGATTTCGCTCCCGACATGGTGAACGCGCACTTCGTGCCCAACTATGGCTGGATGGGAGCCTTGCTTGGAAGGCGTCCCCTGGTTGTTTCCACCTGGGGAAGCGATGTGCTTGTGAATCCACGCAAGAGTCCCCTGCATCGTTGGCGTCTGCAATATGTGCTGGAGCGGGCCGACCTGATCACCAGCGACGCCGAAATGATGACCGAGGAAATTCATCGCTACGTGAATGGCGCCGCGCCGGTACTCACCGCGCCCATGGGCATGGATCGAGCTTTCTACGATCTCGGGGAAAGCGAACTGCCACGCGAACCCGTCTTGCTTCAGTTCCGCAATCTGGAGCCCGTCTACGATCTGCCCACGGTCTTGAAGGCACTGCCGGATTTCCTGGCGCAAAACCCAAGATGGCGCGTGCGCATTGCTGGAGAGGGTCGTCAACGAGTGAAGCTGGAACGCATGGCTGCGAGTCTTAACCTTGGTGATCGCGTGACTTTTCTGGGACGCCTCAGCCGCGAAATTTTGGTTGATGAATTGCGCCGGGCCAGCCTCTATTTGTCGGCGAGTCTTTCCGATAGCACCAGCGTATCCCTTCTCGAGGCCATGGCTCTGGGTGCATATCCCGTACTTAGTGATATTCCCGCGAATCGCGAGTGGGTGGGAGGCCCCGGCGAAGGCATCTACTTTCCACCCGGCGATATCGCAGGCCTGAGTCAGGCTCTGAATCTTGCCGCAAAAATGCCCGATGAAACACGACGCAAGGCCGCCGCGGTGAATCGAAGCATCATCGCAGAGAGCGCCATCTGGGAAGACAATATGGATCGCGTGCGCGAAGCCTTCTTGGTCTTAGCGGAGGGACG
>JACNKJ010000301.1 GCA_014382085.1 bacterium | reverse complement strand
GAAGGCTCTGACGAAATTCGCGAGCAAACAACCTCCCTCATAATGTTTTGGCAGAAACAGACACAACCCCGACAGATTTCAGATCCAAATGGGCAACCCCTCTGTACGAGTTGAAGGCCCCTGCAATCTGCAAATAAGGAACTGTGCCTTTGAGCGTAGCGTGGGCAACGCCATATGGATCCAGTCTCCGGAACATGATTTTGTGATTTCTAACTGCACATTTATCGACTGCGTGGCGCGATGCATCAGTTGCCAGGATTGTATCGGGACTCTCTCGATTGATAATTGTTTGTTCAAGGACAATCAGTATGGCTGTATTACCGCTAGGCAACCAGGGACATTGTTAATCACGAATACCATTTTCCACAACAACGCTGATGATGTCGGTGCGGTTGCACTTCTAAACTATGGCTGCAGCATCGTTTTTGATCAATGCACTATCACTCACAATTCCGCATTAACAGGTTCATGCGTGTACGTCATTTCGAGCTCTCTTCCATCGGGTATCTCTGCACGAAATACAATCTTTTCTCATCATACTGGCGCTCCGATGATAGAAGGTGGCTATTACTACGCCTGTGGAGTCACGATCCAACGATGTTGCTTCTGGGAAAATGCCGAGGGCAACATCGTAAACTGCCAGACTGATGACTTCCCTGAATATATCGAAGAGGATCCCCAGTTCTGCGCTCATGAGGGGACAGACAATCTCTACCTGCAGTTCGATTCACCCTGCTCGCCCGACAACAACAATTGGAATGTTCTCATTGGCGCACTCCCCGTCGCTTGCGGGCCGACTTCAATCAGCTTGAAGACTTGGACGACTCTGAAGATGCTCTACTAGCTTACCTTAAGCGTATTGCTGCGTGCCTCGATTTCTCCATTTGACAAAGAATAACCGGACCGTGCAGAAGCACGATCCGGTTCTGAATACACAAGAGCGGTTTTCTAGCCCCGCCAATCCTTCTCCGGCTCGGGTCGATTACCGAGAATTTCATCGATGCGTTCGAGCAACTCCGGTGTGAGCTTCTCGGCAACATCGAGAGACTTCATGTTTTCCTCAATCTGCTCGGGGCTGCTGGCGCCAGTGATCACCGTACTCACATCGGGATTGCTCACACACCAGGCGATAGCCAGTTGGGCCAGAGTGCAACCGACTTCTTCGGCCACGGGTCTCAGCTCTTCGGTCTTTGCGATTCGCGCCTGGCCTTTTTCGGTTTCGAAGCTCTCGCGCAACCACTCGTAACCCGGTAAAGTGATGCGGCTCTTTTCGGGAACGCCGTTCGCATATTTTCCCGTGAGTATTCCGCTGGCGAGCGGACTCCATGTGGTCGTACCCAATCCGATCTTCTCATAGAGTCCCGCGAATTCGCTCTCCACTTTTTCGCGCTTGAACATGCTGTACTCGGGTTGCTCCATGGTCGGCGGCACAAGATGTTCCCGCCGTGCGATATGATAGGCCTCGAGGATTTGTTCGGCCGACCACTCGCTGGTGCCCCAATAGTAGGCCTTCCCCGTATCCACTAGATAACTCATGGCGCGAACGGTCTCTTCCATGGGCGTCGTGATATCCGGGCGATGCGCGAAGACCAGATCTACGTAGTCAAGTTGCAGGCGAGCGAGCGCAGCATCTACACCTTCGAGAAGATGCTTACGCGATAGCCCGCGTTGATTGGGACCCTGCCCACCCCAAAAGATCTTCGTTGAGATGACCAGATCGGAACGATTCCAACCCGCCTTCTTCATGACGCGACCCATGATCACTTCGCTTTCACCGGCGGCATAGACCTCGGCGTTGTCGAAGAAGTTTACACCGGCGTCCAAGGCTGCCTTCATGCAGTCATGGGCGAGGTTATCGTCCAGTTGCGGGCCGAAAGTGACCCAAGAACCGAAACTGAGCGCGCTGACGCGGAGACCGGATTTTCCGAGATGACGATATTCCATTGAGAACCTCTTCACTTTCTTTCTGCGGGATTAGTCGTCTTCCGCTAGTCTATAATTTCCACGGTGTCGCCCGTTTCGAATCCGCTTCCTGAAATCGCGACGACCGTGGTAATGCCATCTTCCACTTCCATGGCTTTGACCACGCCGACGGTTTCGTAGATGACCTTCAGTACTTTTCCCGTCTTGGGGTGCTTCACTTCCTTGGTCTTGCGTTTCACTTCGAACTTCATGCCGTCTGTAATACCCAGTTCCGTGCCACCATCGATGAAAAGGAATTCATCGGCGGTGATCATGATTCCCTGCCATGGCAGCGCAGCTACCTGCTCTTCAAGTTTCTCGACGATGGCATTGATCACCTTTCGCGTAGCCTTGCCGACCACATGATCGTCAAATGCATCACGATCGCCGAAACTGAAATCGCGTGTACCAAGGCTGAGAGACTTTGAAGATTCGCTCTTGTCCACTGAATCGGCCCAGAGGACTTCCGAGCTTCCAATATGAATGAGCCTAAGATCCACCGCCACACGACCACTGTAGTTTCCGACTCCGGCCTTGACACCAAACTTTTTTAGCGTACCTCCGGTATCGCTCTTCTTGTATCCAAACTCCGTAAGAGTCGCCTTCACCAGGATGTCCCCGATCTCCAGCTTCTGCTGAGTGGCGGTGCCGGGATTGGCCAAGTCGGACATGCTCAGGTTCTTTTCCTTGAGCAACTCGTCCAGGGCGGCCCGCTCAAAGACACGGAACTTGCCAGTCTTGACTAGCTCGGTGATGAGCATGTCGGCCATTCCGTTACCCGGATTGGGTCCATGATACCAACCGTGATTTGCCTTGTTCTCAAACTCACCAACGATCACGCGAAACTTGATACCGGGCGCATCTCCCGCGAACACAGGTAATGCGAACACGGACAGCAGGACAAGAGCTATGAGTTTTCTGGACACGTTGAGCCTCCTCGAGCCGATGATTGTATTCGGGCTGATTCTAGCAGAAGTTTGGGAGAGATCAAGCTGACAGCCTTCAACTGTCTTGATCACTGCTCGTCTCACGAATAGCTGCCTCTACGAATGCCCTTAGTTCGTACATCTCGCCGCCGCTGAGCCCCTGGCCAATAAAGGCCGCACCGTATATGAAGGCGATGAGAGCCAGAGACGCGGGTGCAGCCCAGATGGCCCAAGCGGATCCGCCAAGTGTGAGTTGAGCAAGACCATAGACCAATCCACCCAAGCCGAGCATTGCGATCAGAAAGAACAGCGCCATGAAGCCGGTCCAAACATTGGGGCGAGGCGAGAAGCGACCGTAGAGGACTGTGCGGTCGCCTTCTGTTCTTAGTTGTAGATTGAGATGCGGAGATAAAAGGCGACTGTGTTTATCGGGGCGGCGAAGAAATGCATTCGGCGGCATGACCTGACCCACCAGTCTCGAATCCGCTTCGGCTAGTTTCACCGTGAGACGATCAAAGACCGCGTTCCCATCGCCGGGAAGGGGCAGCCGAAAAACAGGTCGCATGCGTGGAGGACGTGTCATAGGCCGATTATCGGCCAAGTGCAAATTTCACGCAATAAAAAGGGCGCGACTCGATAGTCGCGCCCCCTTGGTTCAAGCCGAATATGATTTCTACTTTAACATGGTCATCTTCATGGTCGCGGTGCCGAAGTCGCTATCGATGCGTGCGAAGTAGATTCCGCTAGGCACGTTTTCGCCACCATCGTTGCGACCGTCCCATTCCACGCTGTGGCTACCGGCCGGCAGAGTGGAATTCTGAAGGTCGCGTAGATGACGACCCG
>JACNKJ010000345.1 GCA_014382085.1 bacterium | reverse complement strand
CAAGAACTCCTTGAAGAATTCCTTCGTCTTCGAATTCACCAGCCCCTACGCCATCGCCGGCGAAAAGGCCGCCACGGAATTCTGGGGCAAGGATCCCGAGTATCTCGACAAGTTTCTGTCCAATGTGGACGCCGTTACCGCCGAAGATGTTCTGGCGGCCGCCAAGGCGCGAATCCATCCCGACGAGATCGCCATTCTCGTGGTGGGACGCGAAGAGGATTTCGACAAACCTCTGTCGACCCTGGGCGAAGTGGTGGAGATCGATATCACCATTCCCTCGCCTTCCAATCAGGATGAGGAAATCCCCGACCCCACCGACGCCAGCCTGGCCGAGGGGCGCCTGCTTCTGGACGCCAGCCTCATGGAGGCCGGTGGCCGGAGCAGAATGGACAAGCTAATCAGCTTCGACATGAGCGCGGATTTCGTCATTCAGGGTGGACCCATGGGCGCCATGACTTTCAAAATCCGTCAGCGCAGCGAGGCAAGCCGCCTGCGCGTGGATATGAGCACGCCCTTCGGCGATATGCTGCAGATCGTCAATGGCGATCTGGGTTGGATGAAAAATCCCATGGGCGTTCAGTCCCTGACTCCCGAGCAAATTCGCGAATCACTGAGCGATGCCGTGCCCGACAACATCGCCATTTTTCGTGAGGCCGAAGAAAGTGAAGTGCAGTATCTGGGAGTGCGTGAGCTGGATGGTGTTGAGTATGCACTACTCTACGTCTACGGCGAGGACGATGAGTGGACGAAGCTCTATCTGGATCGCACCACCCACATTTTGGCCGCCAAGGAAAGCCGTGAGATCACCGATCAGGGTCCGGCCCTGGTTCAGGTTTTCTTCAGCGACTACCAGAAGTTGAACGACTTCAAAGTTCCCTACGCCTCGCGCACACTTCACAACGGTGAGCTCTTCGGCGAAACCACCGTGAAAGAAATGACCGCGAACGGGTCATTCGAGGATACGCTCTTCGAGGAACCCAAGTAGTTTCCAGTCTCCAGTCACCAGTCTCCAGCAAGAAGGCCTCCGGAGGAATCTGGGGGCCTTCGTTTTGGCCAGAAGAGCGCTTGTGTTATGATTAGTAGGTACCCAGCAGGAGAGACACCATGAAGTTAGCCCTTGCTCTATTGATGATCGCAGCCTTCGCGATGGCAGATCCTTACGGCTCCGAATTCCTTCAGGAACTGGAGTCGTCTATAAAAGGTCCAGAGCTTTGCACCAAGGGCGGACTTGCCGGTCGCCAATCTCGCCAGTCCGATGAGGACTGGGACGATTTGAACGTGACTCTCAATCTAGAAGTCATGTTCGATACTCAATCGATTCAGGGGTTTGTGGTACATGAGGGCCGGGTGCTTGTGCCGACCATCGACTTTATCGAACTGGATTTCCATGACGATATGATCGTGACGGATGTAGCGTTGAATGGTTCGGGAGCGGGCTGGTCTCATTTGAATCACAAGATCATTGTGACCGCGTCTCCACAACTTTCGCAGGACCAGGAATTCGTATTGCAGATTGAATTTGAGGGTAGCCCTCCCAACCTGGGTTGGGGAAGCTTCGAGTGGTACGAGCACGAGGGTGTCATGAGTGTGGCCACGCTCAGCGAACCCGAAAACGCACGAGGCTGGTGGCCCTGCAAAGATGTGCCCAACGATAAATTCACCGCCGATGTGAGCTATCGCGTGCCCAGCGAATTCTCCGCTCCTGGCAATGGGCTTTTACAGGCTGTTGTCGACCACGGTGACGGCAGCAGCACCTGGCACTGGCATGAGTCTTATCCCATCAGCACCTATCTCATATCCATGACCGTGAGCAATTTCCTGCACTACACCGACCACTACGTGAACGCCGAGGGCGACAGCATCCCCATCGAAAACTATGTCTGGCCTGAAGTCTGGGACGGCGCGCAGGAAGATCTGAGCATCACGCCGGAAGCTTTCTCTCTCATGGAAAGCCTATTCGGAGAATACCCCTTCAAGGAAGAGAAGTACGGCCACGCCATCTTCCAGTGGCCCGGCGCCATGGAGCACACCACCATGACCAGTTATGGTTGGTATTTAGTGGGGGGTAGTCATTACTTCGATCGCATCCTCGTGCACGAACTTGCCCACTCATGGTTCGGCAACTACGTGACCTTGCAGGACTGGGAAAACGTTTGGCTTAATGAGGGTCCCGCCAAGTACTCGGAAGCTCTGTGGTTCGAGCATCGCGATGGTCCCACGGGTTTGCGCTACTACATGGAAAGCATCGACACCGATTTCGAAGGACCGGTCTACAACAACCCCGATCTTTTCGGCAACGAGGTCTACAGAAAGGGTGCCTGGGTTTTGCACATGCTGCGCGGCATGCTGCAGGACGACGGTCTTTTCTTCGAGGCCCTCCGCAACTACCTTTCCCTGCACCCTTATGGCAACGCACACACGACGGATTTTCAGGCCGAGCTGGAAGCCTATCTGAACATGGATCTCGAACAATATTTCCAGCAGTGGGTCTACGGCGTGGAGCGTCCGAATTACGAATGGGGTTGGACAGTAGAGGAAGACCACCTAATCATTCGCGTGGATCAGGTGCAGATAGACACCGGCCTATTTGAGATGCCCCTGCATTTCCGAGCCTATTCCGCGAGTGACTCCATGGAATTCCGTGTGGACAATCAAGAGTGGCATGAAGCCTATGCCATCCCCTTGAACGGTTTCCTTATTGAAGAGCTAGCCCTGGATCCCGATCTTTGGCTGCTCAAGCATGAAACGGAAGTGCCCTACGATCCCACGAGCGCGGAAGGCCCGCCGGCCTACCCAACGGCCATCAGTGGCAACTATCCCAATCCTTTCAATCCATCGACGCGCGTGGCTTTCACCTTGGCCGAGCGCGGCCATGTGCGTTTGACGGTTCATGACGCCGCCGGTCGCCGCGTGGCAACCATCGTGGATGGCATTCTCAATGCCGGTCCCCAAGACCTGGGTTTTGATGCGCGCGATCATGCGGGGCGGAAGTTGTCCTCCGGGATCTATCTGATTCAGTTGGAAGTGAATAGTGAGCGACTTACTCACCGTATTTTGTTGCTGAAATAGTCCGGGGCTAGGAAGTCAGGGCTGCTTCGATTGCGGCAAATCCTTCATCTGTGGTGGAAACTCGCTTGTCCGTTTGTGCGGTTTGCTGGCATATTCACCGCATGTTTACACGAGATAAAGCTGAACGCGTCACCTGGCTTGGCCTTTGGGCCAATGTTGGGCTCTTCGCGGTTAAGACACTCGCGGGTGTTCTGGGACGCAGTCAGGTGCTGCTCGCCGACGGCCTTCACAGCTTGAGTGATCTTGTCTCGGACTTCATCACACTGGTAGCTCTGCGTCTGGGACGAAAACCCGAAGATCGCATGCATCCCTATGGACATGGGAAGATCGAAGATCTCGCAGCCTTCTTGGTGGGGCTTATCCTTTTCGGCGTGGCAGCGGGCATCGTCTGGAAAGCCGTGATTTCTTTGCGTTCAGGCGAAGTTCCCCATCGCAGCATCTGGCTGGTGGTGGTGGCCACGATTTCGGTGCTGGTGAAGGAAGTGCTTTTCCGTATCACCTTGAAGGTGGGGAAGAGTGAGAGGTCGAGCACGCTCATTGCCAATGCCTGGCATCATCGCAGCGACGCCTCCGGGAAGATCCCCCACTCGGTCTTCCCGCTGGGCGCCTCGTGCACGTCCTGGGAACACTCGCTGGAAGTCCAACTGCCCTTCCTCCAGAAAACGCTGAAGGACT
>JACNKJ010000062.1 GCA_014382085.1 bacterium | reverse complement strand
CTCCAACACTTCCAAAGGTTCACCGACTCGCACCACATTTTTCAGGCGCAGTTCGATGGGATCTACGCCGAGTTCGCCGGCCACTTCATCCATGAACGACTCCAGAGCCCAAAAGGCTTGCGGCGCGCCGTAGCCTCGATAAGCGCCACCGGGTACCATGTTTGAATATACCGCTCGCCCTCGGTGACGAAGATTTTTCGCGGGATACAAACTCAAACCCTTTTGCGCGCTGACGCTCATCACCGTGAGGGCATGGGCGCCATTAGCCCCCGTGTTTTCCAAGATGTCCATTTCCAGGGCTTGAAGTTTGTGGGTCTTGTCAAAACCGGCGCGAAATCGAATCCGTTGAGGATGACGGCCGCGAGCGGCAATAAACTCTTCCTCGCGAGTATAGCGAAGGCGCACGGCTCGTCCGGTTCGTTGGGTGGCCAGGGCGCAGAGTTCCTCGCCGAGTATCTCCTGCTTTCCCCCGAAACCGCCTCCGATACGTGGTTTGCGCGCGCGAATTTGTGAAACCGGCATATCGAGCAATCGCCCCACAACGCGCCTGACATGAAAGGGAACCTGTGTGGCGCTTTCGATGTTCAGGCGTCCGTCGGCATCGAGCCAAGTTGTGACCACAGGCGGCTCGATGGACGCTGGCTGAACCTGGTGGCTGCGATACTCCCACTCGAAAACGTGCTCGCTGGCCTCCAGGCCTTTTTCAAAATCTCCAATTTCCAGTTCCGTTTCCGCAGCCAGATTCTTGGACGGATCTGCGGGCCAAAACAATTCATGGGCCCTGGGGTCTTCGGGACGTGGACCATCGTGGAGCAGGATCTTCCCTTCGGCGGCCTCGCGCTCGTCGATCACGAAGGGCAGGGCTTCGTAACTCACCTCGATGAGCTCACAAGCTCGCTCGGCAATGGCGGCGCTTTCCGCCAGAACCAGAGCCACTCGATCGCCGACGTGGCGAAGCTTTTGATCGAGTATGAAAGTGTCGTAAGGACTCGGCTCCGGATACCCCTGCCCCGCACTTGTGAAAGCGCGTCTTGGAACGTCCTTCCAGGTGATCACGTCGATCACGCCTTCAAGCGCGCGCGCTTTGCCTGTGTCGATTTCACGAATTCGGGCATGGGGTAGTGGGCTTTTCAAAATCTTCAGGTGGCTGAGCTTGTCCATGGCGCGATCTTCGGTAAAAACCGGACGCCCCTCCACCAGGGAGCGACCGTCCACGCGAAGGGTGTCGTGCCCCAGCACGCGATGTTTCTGGCTGGCCTCGGTCTTTCGAGGAGCTTCGAGCCCAAAAAATACATAAGCTGCACGAAGTGTTTTGACATAACCGGTGCAGCGGCAAAGCACGGGGGCCATGGCCTCGTCAATTTCCTCGACACTCGGTTTTTGCTGACGCCTGCGAAGACCTTCCAGGGCGATCAACATGCCCGGCGTGCAGTAACCGCACTGAACGGCGCCTTCGCGAAGAAATATGTCCATGAGCCGACGCATGTCGGGGCGGTGGCGAAAGCCCTCCAGGGTTTCGATGCTGCGGCCGTCGGCGTCACGGGCGTAAAGAGTAACCGCACTGACGGGATGACCGTCGAGCAGAATCAGGTCGGCTCCGCCTTGACCGTGCTCGTCCGAAAACTTCACCGAAGCGCATCCCGCTTCACGCAGAATATCCAAAAGGTTTCGTTCGGGTCCCGTGTCGATACTCAACTGATGGCCGTTGAGTGTGATGTCGATGCCCTTCATGCGAACTCCTTGCGATGCCTGTCCAGCAGCTTCGCAGCCGCCTGATTGTGATTCTTCGCCTGTGCCGCTTCATCGAAGCCGGGAATCTTGCCGTCTTGCACAAGCCAATTCCCGCCAACCATCACGGCATGGGCCCGCGGTGCAGGCGCAGAGAAAAGCAAGGCCGCCAAGGGATCGCTTTGCGCACCGGCCAAATAGAGACCATCCAGATCCCATAGCACGAGATCGGCAAGCGCGCCGGCCTCAAGCGTGCCCAAATTGCTGCGACCCAGAACCTTCGCACCGCCCGAGCAGGCCACTCGCCAAACCTCTTCGGCGCTGAGCCAGTGTTTCTTCGATCGTGTTCGAGCCAAGAGCAGCATGAGACGCGCCTCGGCCAAGAGATGGTTCGTATCATTCGATGCGCTGCCATCCACGGCCAAACTCACCGGAGCCCCGGCGTCCAATAGTTCGCGAATGCGCGCCGCGCCGCTACCCAAACGCATATTGCTGCCCGGGCAGTGGCTCATGCCCGTTCCACTGTCGGCCATGGCGGCAATTTCTTCGTCGTTCAAATGGACGGCATGGGCAAACCACACATCCGCGCCGGTCCAGGCCAGAGACTTCATGAGTTCGTAAGGACGCTTGCCGGTTTCACGAAGGCAAAAGCTTTCTTCGTCGAGGGTTTCGGCAAGGTGCGTGTGCAGGCGGCAACCCGCCTCTCGAGCGAGGGCCGCCGTTTCCACCATGGCCTTGTTGGTCACGGAGAAAGGCGAGCAGGGCGCAAGATCGACACGGATCAAAGCTTCTTCGCTGTCGTCATGATAGCGGTTCAGCAAGCGACGGCTGTCATCCAAAATGACCGCCTCGCTCTGGCAAAGGTCATCCGGTGGCAATCCTCCCGCGCTTTCACCCAGACTCATGGAGCCCCGCGTGGGCTGAAAACGAATTCCCAGTTCGCGAGCCACTTCGATTTGTCGATCAATAAGATCCGGCGCCGCGTCTTGCGGGAACACGTAGTGATGGTCGCTGCTGAAGGTGCATCCTGATAGAAGCAATTCGGCCAGGGCCGTACGTGTGGACAAGGCCACCATTTCTTCATCCAGGCCACGCCAGATGGGATAGTGAAACTTCAGCCAGGCGAAGAGCTTCTCGTCTTGGCCGCCCGGAAGATTGCGTGTGAGCGTTTGGTAAAAGTGATGGTGGGTGTTGACGAGGCCGGGAGTCACCATTTTCCCCTTGGCGTCGACGACCTTGTCGACCTTGGCCGTATCTCCCGCCTTCAGCACACTGTGGATGCGGCCATCCTCTACAAGCAGGGAGCCGCCTTCCATGCGGCGGCCATCGGCGTCGAGGGTGGCGATGAGATTTGCATTCTTAATCAGTGTTCTCACATCGACTCTTCCCGTTTATAAACTGGCCGGCGCCTATTTACGGCCTCACCGGCCCGTGGGGCCCCAACTTCAAGTCCAGGTCGATGACCAGCGCCTCGGTGGGACAAACCGTTACGCAAAGACCGCAGACGAAGCAGCGGTCGCCTTCCACGATCACCGCGTCGGGATCTTCTTCCTTGTTGATGCGCAAGGCGTCGTACTCGCAACTCTTCACGCATAAATCGCAAAGCGTGCACTTCTCGGGAATCACTGTGGGTGGCGGTCCCTCGAAATGCACTCGTCCCACCGTACCCACGCCCTCCTGCAGACCCACACCCTCCGCTTGAAGATTGCGGATGTAGACTCCCGTGAGCTCGCGGGCGGTGGCGTAGCCCTTTGCATCGAGCCAGGCGTTCATCTCTTTGATGAGCCGCGCCCACATGGGCGGCCCCTCGTAAATGTTTTGCGTGCAAATCTGCACCGCGCTGGCGCCGGCCATCATGAATTCGATAACGTCGCGACCGGTTCTAATTCCGCCCACACCAATGATGGGCACCTTCAGGTGCCGGGCCAGATCGAAAACGATGCGAAGCGCTACTGGCTTGATGGGTGGCCCACTGAGCCAACCGAAACCCAGCTCGGTTCCCATGATACGCTTTCCCGC
>JACNKJ010000389.1 GCA_014382085.1 bacterium | reverse complement strand
GTGTGAAACACGACGAACTGGTGCGCGGAGAAGTGTTGGCCACACCGGGGCGATTTCAATCATCCCACATGGTGACCTTGCGCGTACAGGCACTGCCCTCCCTTGGAAGGCCCCTCAAGCAGCGCGCGCGTATTCGTTTTCACTTTGGAACCCAGGAAGTTCTCGGGCGCTTGGTTTTTTTGGATCGTGAGGAATTACCTCCCGGCGAAGAGGCTTTGGCCCAGGCTCGGCTCGAGGAGGAAGCGGTTACCGCGCCGGGGGATCGCATCATTCTGCGCTTCTATTCGCCCATGCGAACGGTGGCGGGGGCCACGGTGATCGAAGCTGAATCTCCTAAACGACGTTTCGGACGCGAGAGAGACCTCGAAGCCGTGCGCCTGCGGGAAGCGGGAGATCCTGGGGAAATTCTCGAACGCGCTTGTTTGGAAACGGGGTTGGCCGGCTTAGCAGAAAAGGAAGCCACGGTCATGGCGGAGAAGTATGGCGACGCGGCGGTAGTGGAGAAGATGCGCGACGAAGGAAAGTTACTTCGCCTTGGTAAATCACTATTTCACGCGGACAATGTGTCGCGCCTGGCCGAGGAAATCGAGAGAGTGGCCGGGGAGTATCAGGCAAAGCGTCCTTTGGCCTGGGGGCCTGCACGAGAATCTTTGCGGAGCGCTTTGGCGCCGGAACTGCCTCAAGCGAGCTTTCAGAAAATGCTCGAGCATCTTGAAACGCAAGAGCGCTTGCGCTTGCGTGGAGAGGGAGTGCGCGTGGGTGAGGTCGATCCCAGCCCCACGCCGGAAATTCAAGAGAAAGTGGAAAAGGCCGAAGCCCTATGGCGTGAAGCCGGTTTCAAATCTCACGGTTTGCTTGGAGAATTGGATTCGATCTTGGCTGGCGACCTCGTTGACTATCTGCTTGGCCAGGGAGGTCTGATTCGCATCGACGGCGATTTCCTGGTTCACGCCACCGCCATCGATTTGTTTCGCGACGGCCTGCGAGAACTCTTCGCCAAGACTGATGTGATCACGGTGGGCGAAGTAGGGAAGCACTTCGACATCAGCCGGAAAATATCGGTACCCTTGCTCGAGCACTGCGACAAGAAGGCTTGGACGGTGCGAAAGGAATCAGAGCGCCGCGCGGGAGCTGAGCTCTAGGCCCCACCCGGGTACAATCTTGGAAGGAATCCGAGATGAAGATCGAATCGACTCCCATCGGGTTCGTCCGCAGTGGTCGCAGCGACCAATCCGACGACCACTGGGGTGAAGTCCGCGCGACCCTTGAACTTGATACGACCCTGTTCAGCGGGGATGCGCTCACGGGTCTCGATGAATTTTCACATATCGAAGTGCTTTTCTACTTCCACGAGGTCAACCCTCAATCGATCGAGTTCGGCGCCCGAAATCCACGAGGGAATAAATCTTGGCCGCGCGTGGGAATTTTCGCGCAGCGGGGCAAGCATCGTCCGAATCGTATCGGCTTGAGCACATGTCGGCTGTTGGCGGTCACGGGAACGATACTTCAGGTTGTGGGGCTTGACGCCATCGACGGAACTCCCATCCTGGATATAAAACCTCACATGAGTTCATTCTACCCCAAGGGTGAGGTGCGCGAGCCCGACTGGGTTTCAGAGCTCATGGAAAATTACTGGGAGTGATCCCGGAGGTGAGAATGGATACCCTGTCGGTCTTTGTGACACTTCTTTTGATCATGGATCCATTCGGCAATATCCCCGTTTTCCTGCCTATCCTGGAGCGCATTCCCGAGTCGCGTCGGCGAAAAGTTTTGGTGCGCGAACTTTTCCTGGCCTTGGCTGTCATCGTGCTCGCCGTGTTTGGCGGGAATGCGGTTATGAGTTTCCTGGGACTGAGAGAACAATCGGTGAGCATTGCCGGGGGAATCATTCTATTCCTCATTGCGCTTCGCATGGTCTTTCCTGCATTCAAAAGTCCGTCCGCGGATGAATCGGAAGCCGAGCCCTTCCTCGTGCCCCTGGCGATTCCCATGATTGCGGGACCTTCGCTCCTGGCCGTACTTTTGCTTTTCGCATCCGGTGCGGGCGGCAACCCCTGGCAGCTTTTGTTGGCGGCGATTCTTGCATGGTCGGCCGTCTTCATCATCCTTTTCAGCTCGACTTTCCTTTACAAAGTGCTCTCCAAGCGTGGGCTTATGGCCGTAGAGCGACTCATGGGGATGGTGCTCATCGCTCTGGCGGTTCAACTCTTCATAGACGGAATTGCAGGCCCACTGAATTGAAGTTTCCATGAACCGGAGGAAGGCATCTTTCGTGAAAGTCCTCAACATTCACGAGCGTGAGTTTGGGTGCCCTGTTGTACAGGTGGGTGCTCTATTGGACAGCCTTGCCACTCAGGAAGACCTCCTGTGGCCTCACGAGACCTGGCCGCGTATGAAATTCGAACAAGCTCTTTCGGTGGGTGCGCGTGGCGGTCACGGTCCCATTCGATACGAGATTGAAGATTACCAGCCCGGACGCTTCATTCGTTTTCGATTCACGGGCCCGCGCGGATTTCTGGGTCACCATGGCTATGAGATCGAAGAAAGTGAATCGGGCGCAATACTCCGTCAGGTCCTGGAGATGAACACATCAGGTTCGGCCCTCTTAACTTGGCCGCTCATCTATCGACCCATGCACGATGCACTCATCGAAGACTCGCTGACCAAAGCTGAATTCGTTTTGGGGCTTGAGCCCGAATATCGCTCTTGGTCGCTCTGGGTGAAATGCTTGCGCTTCCTCTTGGCAGGCAGGCGCATGAATGATCAGAAACGATTGTTGGCATGAGAACACCATTGCTCATCCTGTGTATGACCTTTCTTGTTCCCGCCCTCCTTGAAGCTGAAACTCCCCAGCAAGGCATGCTACTGGGCGCGGATATTTCTATGCTTCCTCGCTTTGAAGAATTGGGTGCTGTCTATCGAGATGGTGATGAAGCCGGCGATTTCATTCACATAGTCATGTCCAAAGGGATGAATAGTTTTCGCATTCGCCTGTTCGTGAACGCCACTGGGCGCAATGCTGTGCTTCAGGATCTTCACTACGTCATCGATCTTGCCAAGCGTGTGCAAGCCGCCGGCGCAACTCTTCTTCTCGATTTCCACTATTCGGATACCTGGGCCGATCCAGCCCATCAGAAAAAACCAGAAGCCTGGAGCGACTTGAGTTTCGATGAATTGGAAAGTCAAGTTTACGATTATACACGCGATGTGCTGGCCGAAATGAAGAAGGAGGGCTGTCTTCCGGAAATGGTGCAGCTCGGCAATGAGATCTCCAATGGGATGCTTTGGCCAGAAGGACGTCTTTGGACTTCGCCCGATTCCTGGGATCGTTTCATCGTCTTGCTGGGGGCCGGGCTGAGAGCGGTCCGAGAGTTTGGCGACACGGCTCCTGAAATTCTCATCCACTATGACAATGGTTGCGATACGGAAGGAGCGCAGTGTTTCTTCAGCGCGCTTCGCGATGGGGGTTTGGGCTTCGACCATGTCGGACTCAGCTACTATCCCTGGTGGCATGGAGATCTAAAAAACCTCGAGCACACGCTTGGACGGTTGGCCATGGAGTTCGGTAAGCCCGTGCATGTCGTGGAAACGGCCTACCCTTGGCGCGGCTGGACAGTGGGAGGGCCCGGTCCCTGGCCCGCCCCTCCCGACGGACACAGCGAATATCTCGCAGCCCTATCATCGGGCCTGCAACCCCCCCCACGCGGCCTGCGCCGAGGCTCGCTCTGGCGGCATCCCGAGCCCCCCCCCCCCCAGGGCCC
>JACNKJ010000224.1 GCA_014382085.1 bacterium | reverse complement strand
GCCGGGCTCGGCCTGTTCCAGTGTGCGAAGAATATCGTAGAGGTGCCCGCGTACCGACCTGGCGGGAAGCAGTTGGTGAATCTTCTCGTCGAAGGTCATCAAGCCCACAGCGTCTTGCTGATGCACCAAGAGCCACGCGAGGCCGGCGGCGAGAAGGCTGGCGTATCGATACTTGGTCACGCGGCTTTTTGCGCCCGAAAAATCCATGGAACGGCTGCCGTCCAGGAGCAGCGTTGCGCGAAGGTTGGTTTCTTCCTCGAAGAGCTTCACATAGTGACGATCGGTGCGCGCGTAAGCCTTCCAATCGATGCGGGCGGTAGATTCGCCGGGACCGTAGGGGCGGTACTCCGAGAACTCCACCGAGAAGCCGTGGAAGGGACTGCGATGCAGCCCGGCGATAAAACCCTCCACCACCATGCGCGCGATCAACTCCATGTTGCCCAGTTGGCTCACGGTTTGGGGATCGAGAAATCGTCCGATTTGCCTGTTGCTCGCCATAGTCATCCTTGCGCCTCAGATACACTAGCATAGTGAAGAAAGCTCATGCACCGCAAGCATTTGGAGACATCCGGCTGCGGCCCAGCTTTTGCTTGAACTTCACTACAACAGTCAGGATGGGATCGCCTATCGGCGAATGGGCCTGCAGCACAAGGATGAAATTTCCAGTGATTCAAAGGGAAAACCAGATCTTAGCCGTACTTCGCTACCTTTCCCGTCACCGGGTGGTGGCCGTGGTGGGTGCCCGCCAGGTGGGAAAAACCACCCTGGCCCGGCAAGTTGCCGCCCGGGCGATGATCTCGCCAGCCTCTATCAGCTTGATACCGTAAAAGATCGCCAGCGCATGCGTGTTCCCGAAAAGGAATTGGAAAATGCCAAGGGCCTGGTCATCATCGATGAAGCCCAGCGTCTTCCACGGCTCTTTCCCTCGCTCCCCAATGTTTTGGCCGCAAATAATCATGATGCTCGATTCATGCTGGTAGGCGGATCGCCGGACAACCTTCTTCAGCCGGGCCTCGAAGAACTGAGATCCGAACTTGGCATTCACGAACTGCCGGGCCTTTCCCTGCACGAGGTGGGCTCCGAAAACTTTCCCAGGCTCTGGCTCCGCGGTGGACTGCCCGGATCCTTCATCGCGAACACCAATCACGAGAGTTTCAAAATGCGCACGCAGGTGACTCTCGACATTACCGACAATGACGCAGGCCGCCCTGGGCCCCCCATCGCCGGCGGCACTCTGCGCAGCTTTCTGCTATCGCTGGCCCAGTATCACGGCAAGCCCTTCGACGTAGTGGAATTGGCCCGCTCCTTCGGCGTGCGTAATTCCACCGTACAACGCTATCTGGACATTCTCCACGAGAGCATGGTCATTCGTTTGATCCCGGCATTTCGGGCAGGCAGCCAGGCAGGTGAAGTCATTCTTCCCAAGATTTTCTTCAACGACACGGGAATTCTTCACAACCTGCTGGGCATCGAATCCATAGACGATCTGGAGGCCGGCACCAAGGCCGCGATTTCTTGGAAGGGTTTCGCCATGGAATCGGTGATCCGACGCATTCGCGCGGGCACCACCGAGTGCTACCATTGGACCATCAAAACGGGACAGGGCGTGGACCTTATGGTTCAACGCGGGGGCATGCGCTGGGGATTTGAGCTTCAATACGGTGAACGGGCGCACATTACGCCGTCCATGAAATTGGCTATGCACACGCTTAAGCTGGATCGTATGGATGTAATCCATCGCAGCGAGGGCCCACAGGTTCTGGAGGGCAGGATTCAGGTGCACACCCTGGAAAGCCTGCCGCGATCCTTGCGTCTGCCCGATGGTTTCGAGCGGCGCCCCGAGTTTTTGGAGATAGAAAAGGAATTGGCGGAAGCGGAGGTATAGCTCTCCGCTTCCACCGAAAGACTTACTTCAGCAGGAGCATCTTCCGCGTGAAGCTTTCGCTTCCCGCCTTCATTCTGGCGAAGTAGATGCCCGTTGACGCGTGTTCGCCGCGATCGTTTCGACCATCCCATTCCAACTCGTGAACGCCCGCGTTCATCAACTCGCCGCCAGCCAATTGGCGCACGCGCCGCCCGGTGACCGAGTAGATGGACAACTCCACCTTCACTGGCTCGGCCAACGAGAAGCGCAGGTTCGTCTTGGGATTGAATGGATTGGGATAGTTTCCCTGCAGCGCCGTTACCGCGGGCACGCCGGCTTCTTCATCCACGCCCACGAGCACATCGGAACGGATAGAGTAGATGCGCGAACGCAGCACGTCGCTGAGGAAGAGCACGTTGCCCTCCCCCGAGAAACGCAGGTCGTTGCGTGCCGGTCCTTTGACGAGAACGCCCGGCAGGAGACCTGAGGCAAAATTCGAGTGACTGCCGTCGGCTATCAAACGCTGGACGCGACCGTCGCGAAGCAAGGCGTAAAGGTAGCCGTCGAAAAGACCCGAGCTGCCGAAGTCCAGGGCTTCAACCGGGGAGCCCAGGTCGGTACTGAAGGGTGTGATGGTGCCCAGGGCATCGGCCCGGTAGACATAGCCATCTTCGCTGCCCAAATAGAGTTGAGCACCGAAGTCTCCCGCCTCGGCCATACGCGCACAGAGCATGGGCGCACTGTGATCCACCACGAAACCCAGAGGCGTTCCGCTGGAATCCAGAGCGAAGGCTTCGTTCACGCCCGCACCCATGTTCGTCCCATAGAGTCCGGTTTGGAATGACCCCAGCGATTCGGCGATGTCGAAACGCTGAGGCGACTTGGCCACCAATGTGTCTTGGAAGACAACGCTGGTCACGCCCGAGTCGACTTCGTAGCGGAGCAATCCGCCGCCTTCTTCCACGCCCTCATCCGCACCGAAATGCGCGGAGGCGATGAAAAGATCATCGCCGAATCCCGCGGTTTCGGCAAAACCAATACCAATGGGATCGACTTCATGGGATGCGAAAGTAGCCAACTCTTGCACGGGTCCGGAGACGCGGGCCTTATAAAGGAAGTCGTCGGGATCGTCGCCGGGATCACCCCAAAGTGAAGTGGCCACGGTGAAGTAGAGCGAACCGGGATCGGCGTCCACGCCGGGCTTGGCCGGGGCGAGAGCCATCCAATAGCTCTCACCTGCGGGCAACTGCGTGAATTCGCGACCGATGAATCCGTCGGCGAGTTCCAGGGTACCGAATAGATTCAAGCTGTACTCGCGCGACGCGAATTCCTGGGGCATACCACTATAGAAGCTGATTTCGCGACTGGCGAAGTCAGGATCGTTGCTGCCCGTCCAAACGCTGATCTCGCGGCTGGCGAAAACCGGATCGTTGTTACCGGTCCAGACACTGATTTCGCGACTGACGTAGTCGCTGCTGTAGACCTTGACGAAATAGCTCAGTTCACGACTGAAGTTCTCGTCGGCTAAAATCGGCGAAGCGGCGAATAGCGCCATAGCCAATGCCAGCCAAGGCCAGGTCTTGTTCGATTGGATCTGCATACTGTCTCCTTGGTGCCGGTGGCTTATTCCACGATGACGCGGGCCTGGATGGCGCGCATGCCGTTGCCGACTCCGAGGAGGGTGCAGGTCCAGGTGGAGTAGTTGAAGCCGTCGTCGCTCACGAAAGTGGCCTCTTCTTCAACTCGAAGACCATCCTTGCGGGTGACGAAGACCTTCACCGTCGCGCTTCCATCGATATGAAAACCCTGAAGATCGACCACGAGGTCTTCAGATCCGTCCAGGTCGACATCCTGCATGGGGTAAATCATCTGGGCCGAGGGATCCACCGGCACTGCCACGCCGTTA
>JACNKJ010000344.1 GCA_014382085.1 bacterium | reverse complement strand
GGTTCTCATGAGCTATGGTATCGGCGATGACGATCCTTCCACCTTCATGGCGGGTGTCAACAGCTATGACCTGCAGCCCAAGGCCGGCAAGATGGCCGTAAGTAAGGGACACGGAATGATCTACGTGGTGGGCGCCGCAGCGCCTCCGGGTGATCTTTCCGAGGCGGCCGTGGACTTCAGCGGCGTGGTCATCGATCTGGATCCCCGTGAAGAGTGGGAGCAGATCTACTACGAAGCATGGCGCGGACTCCGCGATTTTTATTGGGACGAAAATATGCACGGTCTAAACTGGGAAACCATTCGTGACCAGTACGCCACCATGCTCCCCCGTCTGGCCACGCGCAACGATCTTCGCGATCTCATTGCGGAGCTCATCGGTGAATTGTCCACCGGTCACACCTACGTATGGGGCGGTGACCAGAAACCCGGCGCACCTTGGCGGGGCACCGGTCTACTTGGCGCGGAATTCATTCGCGAAGGCGACGCCTTTAAGGTGGATCACATCTATCGCGGTGGGCATCCCGATCGCGTTCGTTCGCCATTGGATGAACCCGGCGTCGATATCGACGAGGGCAGCTACATTCTCGAAGTGAATCTCACGCCCTTCTCCGCGGACCTTCCCTTCGAGGCGGCTTTCGAGAACATGGCCGGACACGAAGTCATGCTGACCGTCGTGGACAGCCTTGGATCGGAAGACACCCGCCACGTGGTGGTGCGGCCGAACCACAGCAATTTCCAGTTGGTCTATGCAGATTGGGTTCGTAAAAACCGCGAGTACGTGCTGGAGAAAACTGACGGAAAGATCGGCTACATTCACATTCCCGATATGGGCGGACGCGGAATGGTGGAGTTCGACACCTGGTTCTATCCGCAGCTCGAAAAGGAAGGCATGATCGTAGACACGCGTTGGAACGGCGGCGGGTTCGTCTCGCAGCTAATCCTCGCGCGTTTCCAGCGAAGCATCATCAGCTGGGACCGCATGCGCTATGGCACGATCTCCACTTATCCGGCGCGCGTGCTAAATGGACCATTCGTGGTTTTGACCAATGAGAACGCCGGCTCCGACGGAGACATCTTCCCCGCGGTCGTCCAGCTGGAAGGATTGGCTCCGGTCATCGGCAAACGCTCCTGGGGAGGCGTTGTGGGAATTCGTGGCATTAAGCCCTTTGTGGATGGCGGCGCCCTCACCCATCCGGAATTCGCCTGGTGGGACAGCAAGGATGGCTGGGGTCTGGAGGGTCACGGCGTGGATCCGGACATCGAAGTGGACAACCTGCCTCAAGATCTGGCGCGCGGTATCGATGCCCAGTTGGATCGGGGCATTCTCGAGGTGATGAAGCTTCACAAGCAAAATCCACCGGAGAAGCCCGACTTTGGCCCAACCCCGGATCGCAGTCGCAAGGCCTATCGGAACGAGAAATAGAGGGGAATTTCCCTACTCAATCAGGCCCCGGCAATGCCGGGGCCTTTTTCTTTTATAGCTATGGCCTGGCTCCGTTTTGGAGCTTGTGAATTCGGACATCTTCGCGCAAAATCGCCCACGGCAGCGAGTTCCACCAGAATTCCGAAGCGAAGATGGCAGGTGAGATGAATTTTTCCAGGAACAAACAGGGAGTATTGCTCGGCTTTTTTCGCGAGCAGGAAGATGCCGCGCGAGCTCTGGAGCAGCTAAGGCGTCGAGGCTATCGAAAGGTTGCCCTTCTCCAGAAAACGAAGGACGGCAAGATTCGATCCCAGCGTGGTCTGGGTGCTCCCTTCGGCCTTTCCAAAGCGCCCCTTAAGGCATACGCCCGCTACTTGGTTACCGGCGAAAACATGCTGATGCTCAAGGCGCCCTTCTCATCTTTGGCCGGCGAACTTGCCATACTCAGGCGCATCGGCGAAACCCAACCTTCCATTTTCACCTTCCACCCGGATCGCAAACATCACATTGCCGACGAGGAAACGCGACAGACACCTCTGACCAGCAATCAGTTTCGGCAACACGCCCGAGAACTCGCCACTCGTCACAGACTGATGCCCAGCAAGGGCAAGGATGAGCCGCTACTCAAGCGCTTGGATCGCTGCGAGCGGGTTATCCAGGAAGTTCGCCGGGGCCTGGAAGACGTTTCCAAACTTGACCAGCGTATTTCCACTTCGGCCGAATGGATTCTCGACAACGCCTATATCGTCCAGGGTCAGATCAACGACGTACGTTTAAACCTGCCCAAGGGATTTTATCGCGAGCTGCCCGTGCTGGACAGCGAACCCCATCGCGGCTTGCCGCGCATTTACAACATGGCCAAGGAGATGATCCAGCATACGGATGGTTGGTTGGATCGTCACAACATTGGCGATTTTCTCGCGGCCTATCAGTCGGTGTCGGCCCTGACCATTGGTGAGCTTTGGGCCTTCCCAATGATGCTCCGCATCGCCCTTCTCACCAATCTTTGCCGCCTCACTCAGCGCGTGGATCTGCGCCTTCACGAGCGGGAAAGTGCAGACTTCTGGGCCCATCGGCTGCTGGCCGCCAGCCGGCGCGACCCCAATCAACTGCTGCGCATCCTCGCAGAGATGGCCGAGCGCCATCCCGAGCCCAGCCCCCATTTTGCCTCACAGATCACCAGCCATCTCTTCGATGAAGACGCGGCTTTGGTACCTGTGCGCACATGGCTGGAGCAGAAGATGAGCATCCCCCTGGCAGAGATGCTCCAACGGGAACAAAGTGAACAGGCCGCCGACCGCGCCTCCATCGGAAATGCCATAACCAGCCTGCGTCAACTCACCCTTCTCGATTGGCGTGAAATTTTCGAGCAACAGAGCATGGTCGAAAAAGTACTGGTACAGGACCCCAGCGCTCATTTCCGTATGATGGATTTCGCCACCCGCGATAGCTATCGCAACGCAATCGAAGAGATCTCTCGCGCCTCCAAGCTCGGTGAAGAAGATGTCGCGCGTAAGGCTCTGGAATTGGCCTCCGCCGCCCGCGAGCAGGATGGTGAAGAGCGCCTCGGTCATGTGGGATGGTGGCTGATCGGCAAAGGCCGCCCCGAGTTGTTAGACACACTCGCTACCCGCGACACCTGGCGCCGGCGCTGGCGGCGGGCGCTCACGCGAAATGCATCGCCGGCCTACATTGGCGCACTAGCCGCAATGACCCTGGCTCTCATGGCGGCGGTTCTCATTACGGGCCTCCTCACGAATGCACACCTGGCATGGATCATCACCCTTTCGATTCTCAGCGCCTTTCCGGCTAGTCAGCTAACTCTGCAACTGCTCAACTATACGATCTCCCGAACACTGACTCCACGGGCCCTGCCCAAGATGTCCTTCAAGCGCAAAGGCATTCCCGACGAATTCCGAACCCTGGTCATCATTCCCATGCTGTCCATCAGCGAGGAAGTCATCGACGAGGAAGTTCGTAAACTCGAGATCCGTTTTCTAGCCAACCCGGGCAACAATCTTCTCTATGGTCTCTTTGGTGATTTTACCGACGCAGATACGGAGAGCACGCCGAGAGATGAAGCAATTATCCGCCATGCTGTAGCAGCCGTGGAAGAGTTGGGCGAACGCTACGGCAAAGGGCGTTTCTTTTTCTTCCATCGCGAACGCGAGTGGTGCAAATCGGAAGGGCGCTACATTGGATGGGAACGCAAGCGCGGCAAACTCGAGGAACTCAACCGATTGCTCAGTGGTGAAACACCTCGCGCCGGTTCAGGCTTAGTCCAAACCGGCGATGCGAGCTTGCTGGATAATGTACGCTTCATCATAACCTTGGACGCGGACACCGAACTTCCCAGGGA
>JACNKJ010000341.1 GCA_014382085.1 bacterium | reverse complement strand
CCTGCAGAAAGGAGAATAGCCATGGGATTCTTTTCTAAACTCATGGATTTGGATCGCCGCTGGCTCTACCTCCTGGTAGGCATCGCCGCGGTTCTGCCAATCCTCTGGCCCCTCAACCTTCCCGTGAAGGTGAGCCCGCCGGTACAGGTGCTCTTCGATCGAATGGAAGAGCTTCAGCCGGGAGACATCATTATGGTCTCCTTCGACTACGGTCCGTCTACGGGGCCTGAGAACGACCCCATGGCCGATGCGGTCATCCGGCACGCATTGCAGAAAGACGCGAAGGTCGTCGCCCTCGCTCTTTACCCCATCGGGGGCATGAACGAAGGCCTCGAGGAACTCGAGCGATGCGTCGGTCCGCTGGATGCTCATCTTCCCAGCGACACTCTCGTGGAAAGTTTGCATTTCCCGGGCAAATTCTACGGCGAGGATTTCCTCTACCTCGGCTACAAGGACGGCGGACTCGCCGCCATGCGTCAGATGAACGAGAACATGCACGCCACCTTCCCGACCGATTACTGGGATACGCCGCTTGACGAGTACGCACTCGGTCGCGCGGTGCGCGGCTATGAAGATCTCGAGTTCGTCTTCAGCGCGGCGACGGGCATTATCGGGGAGTGGTGGGCGAATCTGGTGAACGCCCAGTTCGGCATTCCGGTGGCCGTCGGCTGTACGGCCGTGAGCGCGCCCAAGTATTTCGCCTATTACAAGGCGGGCCAGATGTTCGCCCTGCTGGGTGGGCTCAAGGGCGCCGCCGAATACGAAAAGCTGGTCAGAGAGGCCTACCCGAGACTCGACGCCCTGACCACGGCGGAGGTCTTCTACGCCGGCAAGGGCTCGGACGTTCAGTCGGTGGTCTATACCATCATCACACTCTTCATCATTCTGGGTAACGTTGCGTTCTTCGTTGAACGCGCCCAGAAGCGGAATTAGGGAGGTGGTTAAATGAGCACGGAAATCGGAATTTGGTTGGGTGCCTTTTTAACCCTCTGCATTTTCAGCTTCCTTTATAAGGACAACCCCTTCTTCCGCTTCGCCGAGAGCGTTTTCGCCGGCGTGAGCCTGGGCTACTACATCGGTCAGACCTTCGGTCAGACCCTGGTGCCCAACGTCATTGAACCGCTGCGCAGCGGGGGCTTCTCGCCCTTCACCAGCTGGGGATGGTGGAATCTCATCATTCCCATGGCCCTGGGCGTTATCCTCTACGCGCGCTACGTCGGCAAAATCGCCTGGGTGGCGAGATTCGCCCTGGCGATTTATGTGGGATACTACACCGGAATCGACTTCATGCAGCGTCTGCAGGGTGAAGTGCTACCGCAGTCGGCTGATACCATCGTGGGACTCACTGCGGGATGGGGTGATCCGGTTGCCTGGATCAGCTCGATCATCATTACCGTGGGCGTGCTCGCGGTGCTCGTCTACTTCTTCTTCTCAGCCGAGCACAAGGGTGTCGTGGGCGGGGTCAGTAAACTGGGAATCTGGTTCCTGATGATCTCCTTCGGCGCGGCATTCGGCTACACCATCATGGGTCGCATTTCGATCCTGATCGGGCGGGTGGTTTACCTGCTTGGAGAATGGATAGGGTTAGGATAGTTGGACTAGAACTGAGAACCAGAACTGTGAACGACCCTCCCCGGTAGCGGGGAGGGTTTTTACTTGGTCCGCTCCAGGTCGAGCAGAAATTGTTTTCGCCAAACGCCGCCGCCGTATCCGCCGAGAGTCCCATCGCCGCGCACCACGCGATGGCAGGGAATGATGATGGCGATACGATTATCGCCATTGGCGCGACCCACTGCCCGCTGCGCGCCGGGGCGTCCGAGGCTTTCGGCGAGTTCTCGATAGCTGCGCGCCCACCCGGGTGGAATCTTGCGAAGCTCTTCCCAGACCACCTCCTGGAATTCCGTACCCGGCGCAAGGATGGGCAGGTCGAACTCGCGACGTTGGCCATCGAAGTACTCAGCGAGTTGTGTCTGCAGTCTGTCGAGCAACTTGTTGCTGCCCGGCGCGACGGCGCACTTGAGTCTGCGTCCCAAAGTCTCGATCTGTTTCTCCAGCATGCGCCGGTCGGTGAACTCCAGCAGGCAAACGCCTTCATCGGTGGCTCCGGCAACGAGAGGACCCAGCGGACTCGTCACACGTGTGACATGCATGAGTCCCTTCTCGCGACTGCGGCCGGGCGTTGCGCCGAAGTACTTTTCAAAGGCTTCGCGGAAACCGCTGTCGGATTCGTATCCGTGACCGAAGGCCGTGCCGGCCAGATCGTCGCCCTGGCGAATGCGACCCAGGGCCAAGCCCAGTCGACGGGCTCGAAGATAGGCGTGGAAGGTCATGTCGTGTTCGCGATTGAACCAGCGGCGCACGCGGCCGGGGTCGAGGCCAAGGTCGCGCAGGTCACGATCGCGCCAGCGACGAGAGGGATCTTCTTCCACCCCGGCCAGGAGACCGCGCAGCCAAAGTGGAACTTCGCCGGCGGGTTCGAGGGGGCGGCATCGTTTGCAAGGACGATAGCCCGAAGCCAATGCCTCGCGCGCCGCAGGGAAAAACTCCACGTTCTCGCGCTTAGGTTTGCGAGCACTGCAGGTGGGACGACAGAAAATACCTGTGCTGCGCACACCCACAATGAAGACGCCCTCGTAGGACGCGTCTTTGTCCACAAGGGCGCGATACATTTCGTTTTCAGATGGCAGAGTATTTAGCATGGGCACAGTTTAACGCATGCCCTTGCTCGCTCTACCGGAATTCGAGCAGGGAATTCGAAATCTAGGGCTTCCACTGCTCCCAAACTTTACCAACAAGCGCTGGGCCCGGAGTCAGGGTAACATCACCCGGCTCCCATCCGGATGGTGTGACCTCTCCCGTAGCAACAACATGCTGGAAGGCCTTTATCTGGCGCAGAAGCTCCTTGGGGTTTCGGCCGACTTCCGGCGTGAGCACTTCCATGGCCCGAATCACGAAATCTGGATCAATGATGAATCGCCCACGGATATCCACTCCCGCCATTTCTTCATAGACGCCGTAAAGGTCTCCGATCTTTCCGCCTCCATCCGAGAGCATGGGAAAGGGGACCCCGCCGTCGACCATTTTCGAGAGTTCCTCTTCCTGCCAAATCTTGTGCACGAAGTGGCTGTCGGTACTCATGGACAGCACCGTCACATCCAGGTCTTCAAACTCTTTATGCATTGCGGCGACCGCCGCAATCTCGGTGGGTCAGACGAATGTAAAATCGCCCGGATAGAAGCAGAGAACGATCCACTTCCCCTTGTAGCTTGAGAGCTTGACTTGCTTGAAGCCCTCGCCAATGACATAGGCATTCGCTTCGAAGTCCGGGGCTTCTCTACCTACTCGCGCTTGCACTTTGACAACCTCCGGCTTTGTGATGGTCAATTCGTCCGTACCCGGACTCGCAATGGGTCCCGCTGCGGGCTTAACACAACCATCTTTTTCTTCGGCCATGACATCTCCTTTCGGTCACGAGCCGCGATCGATAGTTTCAAGAACCCTAAACTATAGTCCGGTCTGCTGGAAAAGCAAGGAGGAGAGGATTGAGATTTGAGTTCAATGGATACAGGCACCCCGGCCCAGGTTTCCTTTCCCATCGCCGTCGGTGTCCATAAACACGGCAAAGATGGGGCCGTCGCGGTAGAGCCAGATGCGCGCTTGCTTGCGCAGATCCCTTCCCTCCGGGCCCACGAGCCACTGCTTGCGACTGCCGTCATCTGACTCATCCGACTCGATTAACCATAGCTCGCTGTTATCGCCCGGACCCGCCGAGAGTTCCTCACCGTCGAAGCT
>JACNKJ010000018.1 GCA_014382085.1 bacterium | reverse complement strand
TAACGTAGCGACCGATTCCATGAGCTTCAGCGAACTCAAGAGCCTATTCAGGTAGCAAGCGCCCCGCTAAGCGATCTATCTCCACCCGCGCGATACGCGCCAGGTAACGCGCGCTAATCTCGGCGGAACGGGCCCGCGCCAGGGCCAACTGGGCGTCACGATATTCCAGCGAAGTCGTGGCGCCGCTGCGATAGCGATCTTCTTCCAAGCGGTAACGCGTCTCTGCGGCATCCACATTGGAAGCCTCCAGTTCCGCAAGCTCCCGGCGACGCTCCCAGATTTTCAGGGCTTCGGTCAGATCCGAACGAAGTGTTGCCACCTCCTCTTCATGGGCAATCTCCGCCTTGCGCAATCCTACTCGGGCATTTTGAACAGCCAAGCGCTTGCGATCACCGTTGAAAAGGTTGTAGCTCAGATTCAGTCCCAAGCTCAGGTCGCGGCTTTCGGTTTCAATATCTACCGGAAGAACCGCGGCTTCTCCGCTGAGAGTGCGATCGCTCCACTGATAGCCGGCGCTCAATGACAAGCTCGGCCACCAGTCGGCCTTGGCGCCGGACAATCCGCGTTGGGCGAGATGAAAATCCAACTCCGAGGCTGTGACACCACTGTTGAGGTCTTCAGCCGAAGCAAAAAGATCATCGCTGCCCAGGTCGAGATTCGGCAGGTCGATGATGTTCACTACGCGAAGTTCCTCCGCAGGAAGGCCCACCATCAGTGCAAGGTTTTGCCGCGACTGCTCAAGACCTATTTCCTGACGAAGCACGCCACTGCGATCGGTATTGTAGGCTGTTTCCGCGCTGAGCAAATCGGAGGACGATATTCCGCCCAACTCAAAACTTCGTTTCTCGCGCGCAAAGCGATCGGCGGACAGGCTTTCCGATTCGCGTGCCACCTTCAGCAACATTTCCTGCTGCACCAGATCGAAGTAGGCCGCATGCAAGGCCGAGATGCGTCCTTCGACGAGCGCACGCGCCTCTACTTCACGCAACTCAGCCAACTCCCTATATCGTGCTCGATCGATGAACATGCGGAGGCCGTCGAAGAGAGTCCAGCTCAAGCTGGCGCCGGCGCTCAGGGACTGGGTATCCGTGTCACCGAGACTTCCTGCGGAGTTACTCTCCTCGGCACCGACCACCTGTTGCAGTGAGCCGTTCAAATCCAAGCGCGGCAGGAAACCGCTCTTGGCGTAGCCACCTTGAATGCGGGCCGCTTCCGCATTCTCCCGTGCCAGACGAATGCCGAAGTCATGCTCCAGGGCAAGTTGTAAGGCGTCTTCATAGCTGAGCACATCGCCGGCGGCCAAGGCGAACAGGGGTAGCAGTAGCAGCAATGTCGTAAGTCGTTTCATGCGTCACCTCGTCTGGGTCAATCCACCACGGGAAGACTAAGTTCGTGAACAGCGGGTTCCACCGATTCCTGGGTCGCTTCGGAATTTCCACGCACCATGCGCGCGAATGTCAGACGCAAACTATTGAAAGCCAAAAATCCCGTGGGCAAGATGATCAACAGAATGAAGGTTCCAAATAGCAGGCCGTAGGCTACCGAAGTTGCCATGGGAATGAGGAACTGAGCCTGGCGGCTTTTCTCGAGCAGCAAGGGAGCAAGTCCGAGAGATGTGGTCAGTGTCGTTAAAATGATGGGCCTGAGTCTCGCGATACCCGCGTCGTAAACGGCATCCTGGAGTTTACGCCCTTCTCGAAGGAAGCGGTTTATCTGATCCACGAAAACGATGCTGTCGTTAATGATGATACCCGATAGCGCGATGATCCCGTAAAGCGAGAGCATGTTCACCTGCAGGCCCTGAATGCCGTGACCCCACACGGCGCCGAGAATGCCGATGGGTATGAGCGAGAAAATTAGCCCGGCCTGCGCATAGGAGCGAAAGACCAGAACCACAAGTAGGAACATACCCATGAGAGCCATGGGGAAGGCCACTTTCATGGAGCCCATTTCGCGCGACTGGTTTCGCGACTGCCCTTCGAAACTCACGTCGATGCCCGGCACTTCCGCGCGAATGCGGGGCAACACCTCGTCCTCGATTTCAGCGAGAATGGGCGGCAGATCTTCGGTAGCGTCAGCCTGAGCCCCCTCCACGCGAATCTCCTGTTTTCGATCCAAGCGATTGATCACGCTCACACCGCGGCTGATGCTGTATTCGGCCAATTCGCTAAAGGGAAAGGAGCGACCATCCGCCGTGCGAATGCGCATGGCGTCGATGAAACCCAGGGATCCGCGATCCTCCGGCCTATACCGCAGCCAAATGCGAATTTCGTCGCGGCCACGTTGAATGCGCTGAATCTCCTGACCGAAAAATCCTTTGCGAACCTGCCCAGCTACGTCCCGCAAGGTCAGACCCAAAGATGCAGCCTTGGGTTTCAGAGTGATCTCAAGTTCACGCCGACCCAGGGCTTCGGTATCGGTGATGTCCTTGAGGCTGGAGAAGTCACGCAGCTCGGCCACCAGCAAGTCGCGGGCGTGACGCAGATCGTCCACATCTTCGCCCAGTAAACTGATGGACACCGCCGTACCGAATCGCCCGCCGCCGCCGAAGCTCAATTTCTGGGCTTCGGGAACGGGGCCCACCGCTTCCCGAACCTTGTTGGCGATAAGAAAGCTCTCCATATCGCGAGTTTCTCCGTCGAGTAGAAGCAGTGTCACCGTGCCCGCGTGAGCGCCGGACTCGCCGGCACCTGAACCTAGATCGCGCTGAATCCCTTCGATGACATCGAGCCCGTCCGCACGCTCGGCACTTAGCTCATCGTTCACCTTCCAGGCGGCTTCCTCGATGCGTTGAAGAAGTCGTTCGGTTTCAGCTTCCTGACTTCCAACCGTAAGACTCATGCCGATGGGAATGCGATCGCTATCGATGTAGGGGAAATAGGTGAAGCCGATTATGCCGCCCTTCAGCAGGCCGAATGTGATGATCACCGCCGAAATCGGAATGGTCAGCACGATCCACTTGTGACGCATGGAAAGGCGAAGAGTCGGCCCGTACAGACGGTGAGTGAGGTATGCAATGCCCGCATCCAGCTTCTTGCGAATGCGCCCGGGCTCTCTCGAAATGTCCAGCGCCCTCGAATGCCCCAAATGCGCGGGAAGAATCATGAAGGCTTCCACAAGGCTAAAGATCAGGGCGAATATGACCACCGCCGCGACCTGCCAGATCATTTGGCCGAGGAATCCCACGAGGAAGAAGAGCGGCATGAAGGCCATGATGGTGGTAGTAACCGAGGTCGCCACCGGAGCGAGCACCTCCATGGTGCCATCCACCGCAGCCTTGAGCGGTGGCACCCCTCGCTGTGCCTGAGCGAAGATGTTTTCGCCCACGACAATGGCGTCATCCACCAACATACCAACAACGATGATCATGCCAAATAGCGAGATCACGTTGATGGTGATGCCCCACAAATTGAGGATTATGAACATTCCCGCGAATGAGATTGGAATTCCGAGCCCGGCCCAGAAGGCCACACGCGGTTTCAAAAAGAGGCCGAGGGTGAGCATGACAAGGATGAGCCCGAAAATACCGTTTCGACCTAAGAGTTGAATTCGCTGTCTCAAAGGAACGGTGCGGTCATCGCGAACGGTGGCGGTGACGCCCTCATGGCTCTCGTTGAACTCCTTCACCATTCCCTGGCCCCCGCGGCTACCTCAAGAATGTCTTTTTTTGCGGCCCGATCAACGGTTAGCCACACGGCCGGCTGCCCACTTAAAAAGGGGCGGTCGGGAATATCGGCCCATTGCTCCCGGCATCCCCGCCCGGCCCCCTGGCGGAGAGGGCGGCCCGCGGGGT
>JACNKJ010000213.1 GCA_014382085.1 bacterium | reverse complement strand
ATTGTATCTGCGTATCGACAATCTTTTCGATAGCATCCTATTGTCACAAATCGGTTTACCTGGACCGGGCCGCAGTGTTCAGCTAGGGATGAACCTGGCCCTGCGCGGCTAAGGAAGGACTTATGGACTCAAGACTTGCACCCCTGGCTGAAATCTTCAAACTGAACACGCGGCTCTTTGCCATGGCGCTTGATGGAGTTGGAAATGAACTTGGCTTAGAGCGCCAAGGTGATCGCGGGAATTCGTTGGGATGGTTGGCGGGGCACACCACCTCTTCGCGCCATGTCTGGGCGAAACTGCTGGGCGTGAATGAAGACTTCCCTTTTCCGGAACGTTTCGATCGCGGAGCGAATCCTTCAGGAAATCTTGACTATCCAAGCCTCACAGAAATAGGCGCAGCTTGGCAGGATATCAGTAGAAAGGCAGTTCTTGCCATGGAAGAGGCAAAGATCGAAAACCTGGATGCGCCTGCACCCTTCTCCACACCCTCGGAAGACGATTCGGTTCTCGGCGCCCTGGCTTTCTTCGCTCTCCACGAAAGTTACCATGTGGGTGAGATGGCCTATGTTCGCAAACTCCTGGGCTTCCCCAGCTTGGTAGGATAGTAAAAGCCCGGCGCCCTAGGACGCCGGGTCGATTGTGTGAAAGCACATCAATACAAGCGCTTTACATCACTCCAAGTGGAAATGCCTGCTGATGATTCGCCGCAATTGACGTCGCGTGCGCCGATCAAAGAGCCACAGTCGTTGTGTGCTGGAGCACAGGAAGAATCGCTCTGAAGTTGAAAATTCCCATTGCCGATAGATCCGCAAAACTGAGGATCGGCGGAGAAATTACCGTCGGCTCCCAGCAACTCCGCGATATTGCCGACCCAGTCACCTTCGACATTGCCGAAGAAATTGCAGCAGGCTATGTCGGGAAGATCAATAAGCGGTACGGGAGGATTGTAAGTGAGCGCGATGCCATCATCGCTGAAAGATATAATGTTGAACCAGAATGTGAACGGAGCCTCAGCATAGACGGTGCCGCCCACGTTGCTGCCATTCTCCGAGAAGGTGCAGTTTTGAATGATGACGTCGTTTGCCTCATAGAGCGCGAGTGCACCCCCAACCCCCAAAGTGTCGTTGTTCCAAAACACGCAGTAGTCCATGCTGAGACGAGCGTTGGCGTACACATCCAATGCGCCGCCGTTAAAACTGCTGTGGTTGCCCACGAAAGTGCAATCCGACAAAATGGGATTACTCAATGATCCGCCAATACAGAGCCCTCCTCCCCAGGATGATTCATTGTACTCGAATCTGCAGTTGATGACTTCCGAAGAACTATCGCGAAGCATCAGGCCGCCGCCTTGGGTGGGGGCAGAACAATGGCGAAAAATGCAATCGCTCACTGTGGGGGAGGTGTAGCGAATCAAAAGCCCGCCGCCTTCTCCAAGGTTGTCGCCGGAGCAATTCGCGAAGGTGATGCCTGTGACCTGGCTTCCTGAGGGACAGCAATCGATCAAAATGCCGAAGTGAAAGGTCTCCCTGTCATTTCTAGTCGGAACGGGCTCACCCCGTCTCCAGGGATTCGATCTGGGCAGGGGAAGACTATTGGGTCTGATCGAACAGGTCTCGGGGTTGAGAGATTGGGATCGAAGGTGAATCCGTTTCGGCGGCCATACAATGTTGCGGTTTCCAGTGCCTTCAAAGACTCCGTCTGCCAGGTACACGGTTCCGCCTTCGGCAACTGTATCGAGCGCTTCCTGGATGGTGGCCACGTCCCCGCTGCCGTCTGCCTTGACGGTAAGTTCCATGGGATCTGTGGCGCCCTCGAGTGTGAAGAAGTCAACGAGCATATTGTCGTTTTCGCTCGAACCGCAGCCGTCTCTGTTCCATTGCAGACAGAGCTCGTGCACGCCACCGAGGTAGGCCGAGAGATCCACGCCATTGGGCTGGGCGATGGATTCCGAAGCGCGTCTCCAGCCTGCGCCTGCTCCGTCGTCGGCCCAATCCATGGCATGGTAGAAGACCAAATCGCCATCCACGCGAATTTCCATGGCGGCGCAAGGATAGTTAATCCAGCCCTCCCAGTACCAATCCAGATAGATTCCATCTATGAGGATATCTTGGCAAAAGGAATTGGTATTCGGTTCCGAACAATAGCCGCCTAACCAGGCTGCGTTTGTCCCATCAATGGCAGGGCTCCAGCCGTAAATGTCAGGTGAGGCGATAATGAAATCACAAGTTGTATTGGTGACACAGGTCCATGAACTGCCTAATCCGCAAGTACCGTTTTCGAAACTGCCATCATTGATCAGAACATCTCGATCTCTGACATGATTAACATCGCGTGATGCTGGATTTAGGACGGCAGTTGCCTCGGGAGTTGCTGAAGGCCCTGCCAGTGCGAACACGGGCAAAACTAGAAGGAGAGATAAAAGCGCGTGAAGTCGAGTCATTGAACCTCGCATAGGAAACCTCCTGGAAGAGGGGGATCCTATCAAATGCCATTGGCCAAATAGAAGAACAAAAGACAATACTGTCTGGATTGTTTGCATAAAGAAACCCGGCACGAAATCGTGCCGGGTTCTTATTGAGATTATCCTAGTACATCGATTTAACTTCGCTCCAACTGGAGGGACGTGAAGCGGAGTTGCCGCAGCCCTGGGGCCATGCACCGATCTGCTGAGCGCAGTCGTTGTTTAGCGCGAGGCAGGGTGAATCGGACTGCAGGTAGAGATTGCCTGTTCCAATCATTCCACAGTATTCGGGATCCGCGGAGAAATTGCCGTTAATACCCAATTGACCTGCAACTCCACCGGTCCAATCACCTTCCACATTTCCGAAGAAATTGCAGCAGGCAAAGTCGAAGGTGTCTCGTGCTCCAGCCAGAACTGGATTGTAAGCATACGCTCCGCCACCGTTGCTGAAAGAGATGATATTGAACCAACAGCGGTGGGTGTCTTCCGAGTAAATGCCACCACCCCAATCCGCAGTATTTTCGGTAAGCGTCGAGTAGCGAATATCAAGGCTAGCCGGATACTCGATGGCAACGGCGCCGCCCCAATGTGCTTCATTCATGATGAAGGTGCAGAAGGTGACGCTGGCGTTTGCCATATTGTGAACATCGATCGCACCACCCAACTCGGATGCGATGTTGTCATTGAACATGCAATCCGAAATGGTGACGTTGGATCCGGTACCGGAAACACCGATGGCTCCACTCCAGGCTCCATAGTTCTGGTAGAAGGTGCAGCGCTGGATGGTTGTGGAACTGAACTGTGCGTAGATTCCTCCGCCTTCAGTCGCGAAGTTGCTCTGGAAGTTGCAGTCACTGATGGTGGGGGACGAGTGATCGATGTAGATGCCTCCACCAAATGTTGCCGAACCATAGATAAAGGTGATTCCACGAACTTCTGCAGCAGGACCTTCGCCACTTGTGAAATTGATGCCATTGGCACTGGGCCGGTCTCGGTCCTGATTCGATCCGAGGCTGCTTGTACGGATAGCACTCACTGACCCACTGCCGCGGGCATCGTTTCCGCCATCAATGAAGCAGACCTCAGGATTCAAACTGAGAGACCTCAATGTGAAGTCCTTGCCATTGAAATCCAGGTTGAAATTACCAGGCCCAAAGAATGTTCCATCACCCAGGTAGACGGTGCCGCCAGGTGCGATCAGGTCGATGGCTTCCTGAATGGTGGGCACGTCGCCGCTGCCATCGTGAAGGACCGTCAATTCCGGCTCACCTTCCGCCCGAACGTATACACCCCATGCGTAGAGAGAAGTCGCATCTCCACCAGCTCCGTCGGCC
>JACNKJ010000198.1 GCA_014382085.1 bacterium | reverse complement strand
GGGTGGATCATCCAGGTCCGAGGTCAAAACCTTAGTCTTGCTGCGCAGCTTGGCCGTGGGGCGCTGACCATCGATCCAGATATACTCCGCGAAGGCGTACTCGCTTTGAGTGACGTTCATGGGACCATCCTTTGGGGCTTCGATTCGGGCCGATCAGCCTACAAAGCGGGCAGGTTAGGGCTGGCTTCCCCATCTGTCAATCGGGGAATGGCTCTGCGATCCGGAGCCTGTTCTCCACAATATTTTCTGGCCAAGTTCAGGTTCTAGTTCTAGTTTTTGTACTCTCGGAGGTGTTTCGTGGAAGAACGCGATTTTCGCTGGATGGACCAGGCTCTGGCTGAGGCCCTCAAGGCCTTCGAAGAGGGCGAGGTTCCCGTGGGCTGCGTGGTGGTTCAAGGGGACCATGTGGTCGGCCGAGGGCGCAATGCCGTGGAGCGGCTTCAGGATCCCACGGCCCACGCCGAGACCCTGGCCCTTTCGGCGGCGGCCAACACGCTGGGTACATGGCGATTGACCGACTGCGAGCTCTTTGTTACTTTGGAACCCTGCACCATGTGCATCGGAGCCATTCACTTGGCCCGGATCAGCCGGGTGGTCTTCGGGGCGACGGACCCAAAGTTCGGAGCCTGCGGTTCCATCCTCGATGTTCCCGCGGAGCCGCGTTGGAATCATCACGTGGATGTTCTCGGGGGCATCAGGGCCGAAGATTCGGCTCAGCTGATGCGGGATTTTTTTAGGCGCCTGAGGCACTAGTGTGGAATGGAGAGTTGCGAGAGCGGTCGAATCGGCACGACTGGAAATCGTGTGTACCGAGAGGTACCCTGGGTTCGAATCCCAGACTCTCCGCCTTATCGATTCGGTTGAAAAGGAGAGGTGCCGGAGTGGTTGAACGGGGCGGTCTCGAAAACCGTTGAGCCTTCGCGGGTTCCCAGGGTTCGAATCCCTGCCTCTCCGCCCTTCTCTTTGGGTCTTGGCCAGGTCCCACGCAATTCGGCTTTTCCAACCCCGTCAGGACCGGAAGGTAGCAGCGGTAAGAAAAACCCCGGATGTGCCGTGGATCAACCTGGCCTTTTTCATTGAAAGGATACGCGTGGACTATCAGGTACTTGCCCTAAAGTGGCGACCTCAACGTTTCGAGGACGTGGTGGGGCAGGACCATGTGACTCAGGTCATTGCCGGTGCCATCGAACAGGACCGCGTGGCCAACGCCTATCTCTTTAGCGGCCCGCGCGGCTGCGGCAAGACCACCGTCGCACGTATCCTCGCCAAAGCGCTCAATTGCGAAAAGGGACCTACCCGCGAACCCTGCGGAGAGTGCGAATCCTGCAAGTCCATCGCCGTCGGCAACAACTTCGCAGTCCAGGAGATCGATGCTGCCAGTACAGGCGGCGTCGATGACATAAGGGATCTTAGAGTTAGAGTGGGCTATTCTTCCATGGAAGGCCGTTATCGCGTAGTCATCCTTGACGAGGCTCATCAGATCTCAAAAGAGGGAAACAACGCGCTTCTCAAGACCTTGGAAGAACCACCCTCGAACGTGGTCTTCGTACTGGCCACCACCGAGTACGACAAGATCATTCCAACAATCCGCTCCCGCTGTCAGCGCTATGCCTTCCGGCTCCTGCGCAGCGAGGAGATCGCCGGGCGCATCGAACACATCGCGGGGAGCGAAAGCATTGAGTTGGGCGAAGGCGTATCCATGGCCCTGGGCCGCAAAGCCGAGGGCAGTATGCGCGACGGCTTGACGCTCTTCGATCAATCCGTGTCTTCCCTGGGCAAAAAATTCGAACTAGATGCACTCATCGACCTGCTCGGTCTTCCCCGATACGAGCACTACTTTGATCTCACCGACGCCATCATTCAGCGAGATGGCGCGGCGGCCTTGAAGGCTCTCGATGCTTCTTTGGACGCGGGAGGCACGCCCAGCGATTTTGTCATGGGCCTGGCAGTGCATTTCCGAAATCTCTTGGTTATGCACATGAACGAACAACTTCTCGATGGCGAACTCCCGGCTGAAGATCTGGCCACATGCAAGCGATTGGCCGCGGAGTTCAAAGATGAAGATCTGCTCTACCTAACTCGCCTGTCCGGCGATCGCGCCGAACAGATTCGCAGAGCGAGCCAGCCACGCATCCTCGCGGAAGCCTTCGTGGTGGAACTCACGCGATATGAAAAACGCGCGCTACTTTCCGAAGTGCTTTCCATATTGAAAGGAAGCGGGCAGGCAGTTCCCAGTCCCGAGTCACCAGTCTCCAGAAGGAATCCGGGGACGGGTGGGGGATCTAAAGCAACGGGACGAAGGCCTGGGTTAAAATCCAGCCCTCCCTCATTAGTCTCCAGTCCCCAGCCGCCTGCGGCCAGCGCCAGCCCTCAGGCCAACTACGCCCTCAGCCGTTCAGGACTTGAGGCTGCCTGGCAAACTTTCGTCGGCGCGGTGAAGCAATCCAGCATGATCAAGGGACAGTTTCTCGACAAGGCAAAGCCCGGCGGAGTCGATCGCGAAGCCTTCACACTACACTTGGATGGACATTTCCGCACCTTGCTCGACAATCACGAAGACCGCCTTCTGCTTCAGGACAAATTCCGTGAAATCTTCGGCGAAGGGCGAACGGTGCGCTTCATGGCTCCCGAAGACGAGGTGGCCCCCGAAGCTGCTGCACCGCGGGTGAGTCAAACTCGTGCTGACGACGCCCGGCGCGAGCGATCACTTCAGGAACATTCCGACAACGCCCTGGTGGCGGACCTTCTCAAAAAGTTCGACGGCGAGATCGTCGAAGATCGATAGATGGAGACAGCATGAAGAACATCGGCAAGATGATGAAACAGGCCCAGCAGATGCAGAGCCAGATGGCGGAGATCCAGAAGGAACTGGAAGAAACCATTTTCGAGGCGACCGCCGGCGGTGTGGTTACTGTAAAAGTCACGGGCGCCATGGATCCCGTGGAAATCAAGATATCGCCTGAAGCTCTGGAAGACGCCGACGCCGAAATGCTCGAGGATATGATCCTCGCGGCTCTTCGCTCGGCTCAAGACGCCGCCAAGCGCGCCAGTCAGGGAAAAATGGGTCCGCTCATGGGTGGCATGCCCGGCTTCTAATGGAAAAAATCAGCCCCCTTCTCGCTCGCCTTGTTCGCCGCTTAACCCGCTTGCCGGGTATTGGTGAGCGCAGTGCTCAACGCATCGCACTTCACCTTCTTAGTCAAGATGAGTCGGAGACTCGCGAACTGTCGCGCCTTCTGGTGGAGGTCCGCGATAAACTGGGATTTTGCGAGCGCTGCGGTTTCTACGCCGAGGCGCGGCTCTGTCCTATCTGCGCCGATCCAAAACGCGTGGAGAGCAAGCTTTGCGTGGTGGAGCAGCCGGTGGAAGTGCTCAGCCTCGAGCGCAGCGGCATTTTTCGAGGGCTCTATCATGTGCTCGGGGGAGTCATTAGTCCTCTGGATGGCGTGCACCCGGGAGATCTCAGCATTGAACACTTGCTAACTCGGGTGAAGGATGAAAACATCAGCGAGATCATTCTGGCGCTTTCATCGAGTGTAGAAGGCGAGACCACTTCGCTCTACCTAGGTGAACAATTGGACGGCCTGAGTCTCAGCGTTACGCGCCTGGCGCGCGGGCTCCCCGCCGGTAGTCGCTTGGAATACTTGGATGAAGCCACGCTGTCGCGCGCCTTCGAAGGACGCGTGAAGCTTTAGCAGCCTGCAAACCCGCATGGAAAGGAATCCGGCATGCGATTCTTGTTACGCTTCCTCGGCAGCACGGCCCTAACGGGATCCTTCTCCATCGCTCCCGCCACTGTCTCC
>JACNKJ010000340.1 GCA_014382085.1 bacterium | reverse complement strand
GAATGATGTGCCCTCCCCCGCCGGTGGTTGTTGTTATCTAACCGACGAGGTTTACTCCTCGCGATTCCATGACCATCTGATGCATCTGGAAGAGAACGCCGCACCCGACGCCAAAGACGTGCTGCTCATGAAAGTGGGCCGACATTTCCGATTGGGCCCCAAGCTCAAACTCGTGGTGGCCCGCGACGAGGCCGAGTGCAATTTCCTTACGCACTTTTTCCCGGAGACCATGAAGATCGAGGCGGTGGATGTACTCGGGCCCTTGGCTGTGGCGCAGGTGAGCCCTGGCTACGAGCCGAGTGCCGAGGAGCGCAGGACCATGGCGCGCATGGTGGCTCGCTACGGCAAGGGCAAGGGCGATGCCAAGGTGAAGGTGGCCTTGCGCGACGGCGAGGCTGAGGAAGTCATCGAGGTCGAACCCATACATGCGGAAAGCGAGATCGCGCCTTTCCGCATTCCCGAGAAATTCAATCCATGGGAACGAACGAAGCCCTCAGATGACAAAGGCATTTGATATCCGATAATCCCGCTTATGCTTATCAATAGAACCTATGATTCATCCATGGCAGTATTCTAATAAGTCATACAGGCTTTGCTCTGGCGCGGGTGCGCTAACATTCACCTTGGAGACTACTATGAAATCTCTGAAATCAAAACTGGCCGTGACCATCGCATTGCTTGCTTTCGGAATTCCCAGCCAGGCCCTCGTCATTGATTTTGACGACCTGGCCGACGCCACAGCCGTGACAAATCAGTATCCCACGGCGACCTTCTCCTCGGATGCCGGCTTCGTCAATTGGACCACCGCCCAGGACCTAGGATCCTCGCTTCCCAATTTCATCTGCACGGGTCCCGAGACCGGTGGTATCGACTGCCTACATAGCACAAAGGTTGATTTTACCGATCCTGTGAACGGACTCGCCTTCCTGGCCATCGGCGTGGATGACACAGGAAGTGTGGCCACGGTGGATGTTTGGGAAAATGGCACTTACGTTGCAACGGAAACCGTGTTTGGCGCAGGAGATTCATCAACGCCGATCACCGTCAACCTCAGCGCTTACACGAGCGTTACGACAATACTCATTCACACCATCACCGATTCTGCCGGAATCGGCTGGGATGACTTCCGCTTCGTACCCGAGGAAGTCGCCACGGATCGCTCCAGCTGGAGTGACCTGAAATTGTTGTACTAGCGCTTCGGAGACCAATCCGATTCAGATTTTGAGGATCCTGGAAGCCCAGGATCCTTTTTTCTTGGTATCCATCATCCGGCTGGATCATAGTTGCGTGGTATCGGCGATGTGTCACAAAGGAGACTCCATGAACACTCAAGAGATCCTCAAGCTTTCTCTCCAGCTTGCCGAATTCGTGGAGCGACCCGACGACACTCGCATTTATCATCCATGTGAGAATGTGCAGCGGATCCTGCTCGGCATCGACATTGATGAAGGTGACCTGCGCGACGCAAAGAAACGTGGCTACGATTTGGTACTCGCGCACCACCCGCCTGTGAAAGTGGGCATTGAAGGCGTGCTTTCAAGGCACATCGACCTCATGCTCGAAGCAGGCGTGCCGGAGGCCCAAGCCCAAGCGGCCTTTGACGAGCACTTCGCTTCCCTGAGTTCCCGTTGGAGCCGGGACGAGGCAGGCCCATCCCACGATGACTTCAGCAAGATCGCCAAGGATCTCAACATCGGCTTCATGAACATCCACCTGCCCTGCGACGAGATCGGCCGGGTGATCCTACAAGAAACTGTCGACGCTTTATCGGAGTTAGCTAGCGTGGCCGATCTTATGACTGCATTCGCGGCCATTCCCGAGATCGCCGCCGCGGGCGAAGGCGTGGAACTCGTAAGCGGAACTTCTGACTCCCCCGCCGGAAGATGCCTGGTGATTCACGCCGCCGGCACCAACGGCGGCTATCCCGTGGCGACCGCTCTCTACGAGGCGGGTTACGACACGGTAGTTTACATTCACTTGCATGAAGAGCAGGCCGAGCGTCTTCGCGCAGAAGCCCAGGGCAATCTCATTACCACCGGCCATTACGGCTCAGACTCGTTGGGCATCAATCCCTTGGTGCACCGTCTTCGCGAAGCTGGCATCCAAGTGGATCTCTGCAACAAGATGGTGCCTCGTTAATCCATTTCAGATTGACTCATTCAAATCTGCGCTTTAGCGTCAGGGCAATTTTTCAGAGGGAGGCGGTCATGCGCGTGAGAAGATTGATGATAATTGTGTCGACGGGAGCACTACTAACTCTTGTCAACTTGTTGGGCTGCGGAAGTGACAATGAAAGTCCTTCAGACACACCCACTGGTATCTTGAGCTATGATGAAGTTCTGACTTGGGATTGCACCAGTTTTGGCAACTCATGCCAGGACGTTTTCGATATCGAGTTCAGTCACGGGTCCATCGTCAGTTTCAGAGCCACAGAAACCACCGACGGCTCCGTACTTCAAATTGCGCTCTACGCTCCGGGTGTGGAATTAGGCGGCGTCAACCTGTTCACCGGCGATGAAACCGAACTCCTGTGCAATTTGGTAAACGGATGCAACAACAACGTGGATGGACAACGAGTTGATGATTTTGTCATTCCGACTGACGGTGTCTATCGCTTGGCTATCACGCGCAGCTGGGCTGAAAGCTGCGGCCACTCGGGTAGCTACAGACTGATCATCGACTCTGACACGCGCTTCCAGGAGCCCGATCAGAGCGTGGACGATGAGGCGAGTCCTGATGTCGACACGAGTTGCCCCGACCCACTCATGTCCGCCGATTTCAGAACGGTTCGCGCGAACTACTAGCAGCACAAGACAGTGGTGATTTCCTAGACAGCCCCGGATTTTTCCGGGGCAATTTTTCTTTCCACAACTCAATCGCCAGGTATTCGATTTCAGCTTTTCAGCATCGCTACAGTGCTAATCTGTGCTATGCTTCTAAGAAGTATTCCTAAGAAATTGACACATGCAGGTGCCCTATGTGCACGAAAAGACCCATAGCAATTCTCGCACTAGTCTTCCTGCTCAGCCTTCTTGCTGAAGGTCAGGCCATGTTTCTCGACCTGGGACAAGAAGAAATCGTCCAGGCTGGAGGCATAGACATTCAAGTGGACGCCTACAGCGCCCCTTGTCACGGTGATTGGAATGGAGATGATCTGCCTGATCTGCTGGTGGGTGATGGCGGAATCATCTATGCAGGAACCATCCACCTGTACTTGAACGTCGGCGTTCTCGGAAATCCGAGTTTTTCGGACGCGGGGCATATCCAAGCCGGGGAAGCCGACCTGGAAGTTCCCGGTACCGCTTGCATGGGCGCATTCCCTCGTATTGTATTTTGGAATGAGGATCTGCTTCCCGACCTGCTTGTGGGCGACGCCTATGGACAGGTGTGGATTTTCCTCAACGAAGGCGAGGACGGCAGTCCCCTTCTAGGCGCTGGGTCTCTCGTTCAGGTCGGCCCTCCTGGCGGCAAGGTACCGATCAGCGTCTATGGAAGGGCAACGCCGGTATTTGAAGATTGGGATGAAGATGGAAAACGCGATCTGGTCGTAGGGGCCATAGATGGTCGCTTGCATTTGTTTCTAAACGAAGGCAGCGACACCGATCCGGATTTCTTAGCTGTTTCCTATGGGCAAGCCACTGGCGGCGATCTCTATGTGTCAGGGGGGCGCGCCAGCCCCGTTCTGCTCGACATTGACGGCGATGGGCGGAAGGAGCTACTAAGTGGAAACACACTGGGGGAGATGCTCGTCTACCTGAACATTGGCGCCGACGCCTCGCCGATGCTCGTCACTTACATCAACT
>JACNKJ010000339.1 GCA_014382085.1 bacterium | reverse complement strand
GCCCGCTCGAGCGGACATGCGCATGCTGGCGCGAGCCGTCCTGGTGGTTGCCGGCAGCCGCGAATCCGTAAATCGATTGAGCCAGCTGGCCGGCAGCCAACGCTCCACAACGCCCGATGGCCCGGTAGTGGTGGCCGGCTACGGTGAGGTGGGCCACCGCGTGGTAAAATTCCTGGTCGATGCCGGTGAAGAAGTTTTCGTGATCAATCTTGAGGAAGCCGAACGAGTGGATTTGGCCGGCGATATCTTAGAAGTGGAAGTGCAGGATTCGGCCAATCTCGAGAAGGCGCGTTCGCTCATCCTCGCCCTCAACGAGGACAGCGCCACGCTCTTTGCAACCGTGATGTTGCGCGACCGCTGGCCAACCCTTCCGATTATCGCCAGGGTGAACGAGGCTGAGAATGTGGATCGTATCCACCGGGCGGGGGCCGACTTTGCGATCGCGGTGAGCCAGGTAGCGGGCCGCATGCTCGCCTCGAAGCTGCTCGGCAGAGAATCCATCGCCCTGGACGAACAACTCACGCTTTATAAAATTGAACCCGGCGCACTGGCGGGTCAGCGTCTGGCCGATCTGGACATTCGGGGGAAGAGCGGATTCTCCATCGTTGCCGTGGAGCGCGAGGATAATCTGATCACCAAATTCCCCGCGGATTTCCAGTTCCATCTGCAAGACGCTCTATTCGTTTGCGGGCGATCCGACGAACTGCAGATGCTTAATCAATTCACGGGCGAACTCTAAGAGGTGGCATGATGAAACGAGTTCTGAGTCTCGCGTTTTTATCTTTCAGCTTGCTACTGCCCGCATGTTCCGGTGATAGCCCCACGGGCGGCGACGGTGTATCATTCAGCGCCGAGCTTCAGCCCATCTTCGACGCCAACTGCGGAGCCTGCCACCCGCCCGCCGGCGGTCTCGACCTTTCACCTGCGGGCTCCTACTCAAGCTTAGTGAGCGTGGTCTCCACCGGATACGCACCTTCCATGCGCGTGCAACCGGGTGATCCATACATTTCCGTGCTCTATGGCAAGGCTTCAGGTGAAAGTTATTCCGGCGCCATGCCCCCCGTGAATTTGAGCGCCCTGGAAATCGAAACCATCCTGCTTTGGATACAAGAGGGCGCCTTGGACAACTAGGAGAATCATGATCGAGAGCTATCCGTTTTATCTGGCCGGCAAACCCATTCATCGGGATGAGAAGCTGAAGGTGCTATGCAAGGCGCGCGGAGAATTAGTGGCCGAGGTGTCTTTGGCGACGGGGGAGGATCTTCTCGATGCCCTGAACGCGGGATCGAGCCACGCGGCCGAAGCCACTCTTCCCGCTTGGCGCCGCCAGGAAATTTTGATCGAGCTATCGCGGGCCATCGCCGATTGTCGCGAGGATTTTGCCCAGGCCCTCTGTCTCGAAGCGGGCAAACCCATTCGCGATGCACGCGTTGAGGTGGATCGGGCGGTGGAAACTTTTCGCGTTGCGGGCGAGGAAGCGGTGCGCATGTCCGGCGAGTGGATGCCCCTGGAGTATTCACCGGCCAGCGAAGGCATGCAGGGACTTATTCGACGCTTCCCCGCAGGGCTTTGCGCCCAGATTACACCTTTTAACTTCCCTCTGAACTTGGCCGCGCACAAAATCGGCCCGGCCATCGCCGTGGGAAACCCCTTCATCCTCAAGCCTGCGTCGAGCACGCCCATCACGGCGCTCATGCTCGGCGAAGTGCTGTCCACCTTCGATCTTCCCGAGGGCATGTTCTCGATCTTACCCCTCAAGCGCATGGAAGCCGAGCGTCTGGCTTCCGACGCCAGGGTGAAGCACCTCAGTTTCACCGGCAGTCCCGAAGTGGGATGGAGACTCAAGGCCAACTCCGGCCGGGCCAAAGTATCCCTGGAGCTCGGTGGCAACGCGGCTTGCGTTGTAGATGCGGATACGAATCTCGACTTCGCCGCCGATCGCATCACCACCGGCGCCTTCTATCAGTCGGGGCAAAGTTGCATCAGCGTTCAGCGCGTTTTCGTTCATGCCGACATCTACGAAGATCTGCGTGATCGTCTCGTGAGCAAGGCCAGAGGCCTCAAGGCCGGAGAGCCCATGGAGGAAGACACCTACCTCGGCCCGCTCATCACCGAAGCCGATGCCGAACGCGTGAAGTCTTGGATCGATGAAGCTGTGGACGGTGGTGCCACCTTGCTCTGTGGCGGCGAACGCAAGGGGCCCTGGGTAAATGCGAGTTGGTTGGAAGATGTGCCAAAGGAGCTTTCCCTTTCCTGCCGCGAGGTTTTCGGTCCGGTGGCCATCCTCGAACCCTATACCGATTTCAAGAGCGTGATCGCCCGCGTGAACGACTCGGACTTCGGGCTTCAAGCCGGCATCTTCACTAAAAACCTGGATCGCGCCCACTATGCCTTTGAGCATTGCGAGGTGGGCGGTGTGATTATCGGCGACATTCCCAGCCTGCGTGTTGACGCCATGCCCTACGGCGGCGTGAAAGACAGCGGCGAGGGCCGCGAAGGTCTGCGCTTCGCCATGGAAGAGATGAGCGATTCACGCATCATGCTCATGCGCGGGGTCGGCCGCTTGTGAGCGATACGCCCAGGGGTTGGAATTGGATCATCGTCCAGGGCCTGCTCTTTCTGCTCATCTTGTTGACGCCGAGATTGATTCCCTTCTCGCTGTCCATTTTCCTTCGCGCCCCGGGTTGGCTCTTCATCGGTTTCGCGGCCTACTTGGGCTCGGGTGCCCTTCTTGCGCTGGGGTCTTCGCTCAGCCTTTTCCCCCGTCCCCTGGAAGACGCTGAGCTCGTGCGAAGCGGCCCCTATCGCTTGCTCAGACATCCCATCTACGGTGCCTTGATTCTGGGAACCTGGGGTTGGTCGCTCTGGCGTGCGCATCTGCCGGGGCTCATCCTTGCCCTTGCTCTGGCCGCTTTTTTCGATCGTAAATCCCGCCACGAAGAAGAACTACTCATGCAACGCTACCCCGACTACGCCGACTTCCAGCGCAGCACTCGCCGCCGACTGATCCCATGGATCTATTGAAGGGCTTCTAATCCGCTTTAGTCGCTCCTGAATCCCCGGCCTCCTTCCCTGCATCCCATATGCACCACCCCGGAAATCCCAGGAGGACAAGGTGCAAAGACAAACTTGGGCATGGACTTTGATTCTTCTCTCGATCTTTCCCCTTTCACTCTCGGCCGACGACTTTATGGAAAACCGCGGGTACTACAATCCCCAGTGGTTCGCGGAAATCCTCGATGTGGAATTGGATGATGATCGTGCCTACACATTCGGCGTAGGCGGGATGGCCATTTTCAACATTGCCGATCCCGACAATCCGAGTTTTGTAGGCCGCTACCAGCCGCCGGGACATCCCTGGAATCGCTTCTATCGAGGGGCCATCGGGCCCGGAGAAGTCTACGCAGGCGGTCGCGCGTTCAGCATTAGCGTGATCGGTATTGCCGATCCGGGAAATCCCCAGCTCCTTCACAACTTCGGTGACACCGACAAATCATACGAGGGCTTGGCACTTAAGGACGATTTACTCGTGGCGGCCCGGCACGGTGATGGTCTGGAGCTCATTGATGTGACGAATCCCTCAGCGCCCGTCACTCTTTCCGAATTGACTACCTTGTCGGACGCCTGGGATCTGGAAATACGCGGCGACCTGGTTTACGTGGCCGACGGCAGCGGTGGGCTGCGCGTGGTCGATATTGCCAATCCCCTTGCGCCATTCCTTCAAAGTAGTTTTCCAACTTCAGGCTTTGCGAAAGATGTGGATGTTTCCGAAAACTTGGCCGTCGTGGCCTGCGGCAGTTCAGGTTTTGACGTTTTC
>JACNKJ010000092.1 GCA_014382085.1 bacterium | reverse complement strand
CCACGAACTGGCCCAACTGCTCAGCGAGCGCAACCGCCTGGTTCAGGAACGCCAGAAGGCCCTGGACCGCAAACCAGACCCGTGGGGCATCACCATTCAGGCCATTGAGATTCGCGACACCATCATTCCGCCGGAATTGGAAGATGCTATGTCGCGGCAGGCGCAGGCCGAGCGCGAGCGTCAGAGTCGCGTGATTCTGGGTACCGCCGAAACGGAAATTGCGGAAAAGTTCGCCCTGGCCAGCGAATCTTATCGCGACAATCCGGTGGCTCTTCACCTGCGCGCCATGAATATGGTCTTCGAGGGTCTGAAGCAAAAAGGCAGCATGGTCATCGTGCCCTCTTCGGCCGTGGAAACCATGGGACTTGGACACCTTGGCGGCATGGCCGCCTTGGGCATGGGCAAGGATGGGAAACTGCCGGGAGCGGAATCTGATAGTTGACCTGAACTCGAACCCTCCTTCGACCACGGAGGGGGGTTCGTTCATTTCATTGATCTCAATCCGCAATGGCCATATCCTCCGCGAATCATGCCAAAACAAATCTATATCATCGACGCCATGGCCTGGATCTTTCGCGCTTTCTATTCGGAGGACGAAATCCACGCGCCCGACGGCACCCCCACCAATGCCAGCTTCGGCTTCCTGCACTTTCTGCTGCGATTTCTCTATCGCGATAAACCCGAGAGCGTGGCGGTGGTTTTCGACGCGGGACCCAAGTGTTTTCGCAACGACATCTATCCCGCATATAAGGCCAATCGTGGCGAAACTCCGCCGGAATTGCTCCCTCAGTTCGAACAATGCGAACGCATCGTCGATGCACTGGGCCTGGCGCGTTTCAAGGAGAACAACTTCGAGGCCGACGACATCATCGCCACCCTGACCACCCAAGCCCGCGCCGCGGGGATCGAGGTGACCATCCTCTCGGGCGACAAGGATCTGGCTCAGCTGGTCGATGAAGGCACCCGAGTTCTCGACCCATCGCGCAGCAAACGGTTCACCGTGCGCACGGTGCCCAAACTCTTCGGCGTGAATCCCGATCAGATGGTGGACTACCTGGCCATGTGCGGTGACAGCAGCGACAATATTCCCGGCATTCCGGGTGTGGGGCCCAAGACGGCCTCGGGCTTGCTTCAGGAAATGGGGAGCATGGACGGCATTTACGCATCCCTGGACAAGGTGGCCGATCTGCCCATTCGGGGCGCGGGCAAATTGGGCGCGAAGCTCGAAGAGCATCGCGAGTTGGCCGAAACTTGCAAGGCCCTGGTTACGCTACGCCGAGACATGGATCTCAACATGGGCATCCAAGACATTGCCTGGACCGGGGCGCGACGCGGCGAGACGGAATCGCTCTTCAAGGAGTTGGGCTTCCACCACTCGCTCAGCGCCGTGCCCGCATTTGCGGAGGATGATTGATGCGACTTGGATTGGCCCTGGGAAGCGGCGGCGCGCGCGGACTCGCTCATGTGGGCGTGCTTGAGGTTTTAGAAGAGGAAGGCCTTCGTCCCTACTGCATCAGCGGCACAAGCATGGGGTCCATCGTCGGTGCGCTTTACGCCATGCACCTCGACGCGGACATCGTGGATGAACGTCTGAAAACTTACTGGGAGAATCCCGAGTTCAAAGAACTCTGGGCGCCTTTCGTGGAAGACAAGGAATTCGCCGACGACAGCAGCTTCTTCAAGGAGTTCCGCCGCTCCATCGAGCGGAAGGTGCTCACTTTCAAAACCTTCACTTCACCCGCTCAACGAAGCAGCGACAAACTCATGGGCCCCTTGGCCGAACTTCTGGGCGATGCACGCATCGAAGATCTTCTGTTGCCCTTCGCCACCATCGCCGTGGACCTGATAAGTGGAGATCATAAGGCCTACACCGAAGGCCCCCTCACCAAAGCCATCTACGCGAGCAGCGCCATTCCCGGCGTGTTCCCTCCCATCGCCGATGAGGGCATGTTGCTTATCGACGGCGGCGGCAGCTATCGCGTGCCCATTAGCGATTGTCGCGGTCTCGGCGCGGATTTTGTGCTGGCGGTAGACATTCCCACTTTCGAACGGGACATGGCCGGATTCGAACGCGGTCTGGATATCGTCATGCGCAGCGACGCCATCGCGCGCAATCGCCTGAACAAGTTGGTGCTCAAGATGGCCGACTTCGTCATCACGCCCCAGGTGGGACAATTCCACTGGGCCAATATGAGCGCGGCTCCGGAGATCCGAAAGCAGGGCATCCTGGCTGCGCGCGAAGCGCTACCCGAATTGCGCAAAGCCATGCGCAGGCATCGAGGCATCACACAACGCTTCCGACGGGCCGTGTTGGGTAAAACGGCATGAGTGAGATTCCGAAAATCGGTTGGAGCGATTTCGCGCGTGGAAGATGTCGACCCGGGCAGGGGCGAAGTTTCTTTCGCGGCGGTGATGAAGAGTTGGTCAACTTGCTCGGCGAGCATTGGGCAAAACGCCGACCCGGCGCAGGTCGCGAAGACCTGGACAAGGTCGTCCTGGTCCCATGCCCACCGGAACACTTCGCCTGTGCCACGGTTCTCGTGGGCCGAAGAACCAAACTTTCGGCGCGGCTTGAAAACCGGCAGGCTGGTGAAGACGCGCACATTCGTGTGACGGCATCGGGAAAACCCGAACCCGCACAGTTCGCCGACGTGGTGCTCTACAGCGCAGCAACTCTTGAAGAAAATGACGGCACTCGCTCCGGCGATTTCGATTGGGAGATCATCGCCATCGTTGCCGCTCCGGTGGAAAACGAGCCCATGAATCCACTGACCATGGCCCGCAACTATTTGGAAAAACCCGGCGGAACTTACTGCGAGTACACGGCCCGCGAATTTGCCGAAGCCGTTTACTACTGGAGTCGCCGCGCGGGGCTGGAGCCGGAGGACTAGGCACATTGGCCGATTCATGGGGCGTCTTGCCCAAATCCCGTTTTAACAGCCATCGGCCCGCCCCGCTCGTGCAGATGCCGATGGCAACTCGAACAAAGCGTGATCAGGTTTTCCTCGCGGTTGTCCCCGCTCATGCTGCGTGGCTTGATGTGATGCACTTCCAGGAAATTGGTGGATCGGCAACCTTTGGTTTGGCAGCGGTGTCCGTCGCGCATGAGCACCGCCCGCCTTTGAGACGGCGGGATGCTTGCCTTGTTACGTTCACCCGGCGCAAGCAGGCTTGAGTCGCAGTCGATCTGCTCGCTTTCGGCCGGGCTTAACTGGCGATGGTCGTGCCCCACGGTTTTCGATTCGCAAGATGGGCACTTCTGCACGACAACCTGATAGGGCGATCCGCCGCTGTCCACCCGGGTGGACTCGGCGAGAAGCGACTCCAGCGCCATGAGCAGCACCTGCTCACGGTCGCATTGGTGCTTTTTCATGAGTTTCTCAAGCATGGTCTCGAGGCGCGCCTTAGCAAGCGGCGAAAGACGTAGGGTCAAAGACTGTACCGGTGCTGCCACAGGTGTTTTGCCATCCGGCTCTAGCAATTCAGATTGAATCTCATCTTTGACGCCATATCTCCTAGCCCGGCTCCTTGCCACTTCCTTTTCCAACTCCCGGCGGCTCTGGCTCTCAGCCAGCACCAGCCATTCCCGTTCGGTCTCAGGCGTGGCCACCTTCACCACTTCTCGGGCCTTGGTCCAAGGTAACTTGCCTGATTCGATTTGATCTTTGAGCTTGGGCAACTCGTCCAGCGCTTCGGCAAGACGAATGAACTCATAAGTCTTACTACGAGAGAAACCAAGGGCTTCTTCCGCATAGAGATGAATGCTGGCGTAACCCAACCCTCGATAGAGTTTTCGTGCTAAGACGTCGGCGAAAAGGGTGACCGCCGCGCTC
>JACNKJ010000423.1 GCA_014382085.1 bacterium | reverse complement strand
ACTCACTTCGGCGAAGGGCTTGGTACTGGCCGCATTGTCGAAGAAAGCGCTCTCCGCGCGACTGCCGTCGAGCAGAGGAACTTCATGCCGGGCTCCGAGGACCTCCGGCATTTCGGTACACGGACGGATCTGTTTCTCCTGAGTTTTCATGCTGACCTCCAGGCGGCGGTGAGCCCCCAAAGTAAGAAGATATCGCAGTCGGGAAAAGAGCCAATCGTCAGCCTCCGGCGGGTGCTCCGTCCCGTCTCGGGTCGCTCACACCTTCCTTCACATTGAAATTGAGCACGCGTATCGCGTTCACATCGCCCTGATAGAGGGGCCAACGGGAGGGAGGGTAGACAGGCCAGCCCCGAGCGCTCAAAGATTCGGCCAGCGCGGCCCGATTCCAGCCACGGGATTCAAGATCCACCGGCGAGTTTCGACAGTGGATTCGTGGAAATGCCACAGCCTCTTCCAAGCTCAAATCGAGGTCCACCAGAGCGGTGACCACGCCGGCCACCGTACCGATGATGCGTGAACCGCCGGGGGAACCCAGGGCCAGGGGGCGACCTTCGGGGTCGAACATGATCACCGGGCACATGCTGCTGCGGGGACGTTTGCCTGCCGGTTGACGGGGAGTTCGAGCGGCTTTTTTGACCATGCGGCGCTCGGGGTCCACGTCGTTGGGCGCGGGAGGGTCGCTGGGCATCCAGTTGAAATCGCTCAACTGATTGTTGAGCAGGAATCCGAAGTGAGGCAGAACCATACCGCTGCCAAAAAGCTGCTCGATGGTGGTAGTGCAAGACACCACATTGCCATCGCTGTCCACGATGGAAAAATGCGTGGTGTGCCCACCGAGTTTGCCTTGGCTTTCCTCCACCGTCAGGTCGGCCTCGGGGTCGAATGCCACACGCGCTCGCTCGATGATGAAGTCGGGATCGAGCAGGCCCTGCATGTGGATGTCCGGGCTCCAGTCGGGGTCGCCCAAATAAGCGCCTCGGTCGGCGAAGGCAACTCGTGAAGCGCGGGCGATGCCATCGAGGTAATCGACCAAGGCGCCGTCGTCCTCGAAGACATCGTCTTCCACCGGCGCTCTGGTTTCCAGGATGCCCAATATCTCAAGTAGGGTGATGCCGCCGGAAGTGGGGGGAGGCATGACGGCCAATCGCCACCCGCGGTAGTCGCCGTAAATCACTTCTCGTTCAAGGGCGCGGTAGCCGCGAACGTCATCGGCGGTGAGATAGCCCGGCCGAAACGCCGCTTTGGACACGGCCTTTTCCAGTTCGGGAGCGAGGGCGTGATAGAATTGAATATGTCCGCCCCACATTCGCACGAACTTGGCGTAGTCGGGATTGCGCAGGGTGTCGCCCAGGGCGTAGGGGCTGCCGTCTTTGTGGAAGTAGATTTTGCGCGTACTTGGAAAGCGGCGAAGACGGTCGGCCTGCTGCTCAAGTTCCAAAGCCAGATCCGGGCCCACGGGAAAACCCTTGTTGGCCAGTTCATAGCTGTCGTCGAAGAGTTCACCCTTGCGAAGGCGCCCGAAACGCCGATGGAGATCATCCATGGCTGCGATGGTACCGGGTACTCCCACGGGCAGGCCGCCGGAGAAGATGTCGTCGAGTGGCTGACCGTTTTCATCCAGGAACATGTCGGGACGCGCTGCCGCCGGCAGCTCTTCGCGGCCGTCGATGGCCGTAACCTTCCCCGTTGCCGCTTCATAGTAGAGGATGAAGCATCCGCCGCCGGGTCCGCTGCCCTCGGGCTCCACCAGCGCGAGCATGGCCTGTACGGCAAGCGCGGCGTCGGCGGCCGTTCCCCCACGAGCCAGGATGCGTGCGCCGGCGTCGCTGGCCAGGGGATGTCCGCTGGCCACGCTGAAGTCTGGGGTGCGGAGAACCTTGCCCTCCACCGCCACGATTTCGGGGAAGATGAGCGAGTCGGGAAATTCTGCGGGCAGGGCCGATTCGGCGGTCCAGAGAGATCCCAGGGCGAAGAGGGTGGCGAGAAGGGGCATGAAGGCTCCAAAAACTGAGGACTGAGAACTGTGAACTGAGAACTATGAACGATGAACTCTTGGCTGTGAACCCCCGTTCTGCCAAACATAGTCCACCCGAGTGGATTCGGGGGCTTGTCAGGGGCGGTGTGAATGGGCACAATGCTCTGTCCCTTGAAAGGAGTTCCATGCGTTTCGTAGATCTCAGAAGCGACACCGTGACCATTGCCGATGATGCCATGCGCGAGGTCATGGCTAGGGCGGAGGTAGGCGACGATGTCTTCCACGAGGATCCCACCGTGAATCGGCTGCAGGAAATGAGTGCGGAGATCACCGGTATGGAGGCCGGGCTTTTCGTGCCCAGCGGAAGCATGGGCAATCTGATCTGCCTGATGGTGCACACGGAAAAGGGCGACGAGATCTACCTGGGACGGCAGGATCATATCTTCATGTACGAGGCTGCATCGGCCTCGGTGGTGGCCGGCGTGCAGCATCGCATCTTCGAGAACCGCGAGGACGGCACCCTCGATTTGGATGAAGTCGCTTTCGCCCAGCGCAGCGACGACGCCCACCAGCCGCGCAGTCGTTTGATCAGTATGGAAAACACCCACAATCGTTGCTCGGGTTCACCGCTGCCTCTTGATTACATGGCCTCGGTTCGCGAATTCGCGGACGAGCGCAGCCTTGCCGTGCATCTGGACGGCGCACGTGTTTTCAACGCGGCGTTGGCGCTCGGTACTTCTGTGGCTGAGGTTTGCTCCTATGCCGACTCGGTGACTTTTTGCCTGTCGAAGGGATTGGGTGCGCCTGTGGGCTCGGTGGTCTGTGGATCGAAGGATTTCATCTACCATGCGCATCGAGCGCGCAAGTTGCTCGGCGGCGGCATGCGGCAGGTGGGTCACTTGGCCGCGGCGGGTATTTTTGCACTGGAGAATCGTGTGGATCGCCTGGCCGATGATCATGCCAACGCGAAGCGATTGGCCGAGGGTCTGTCTGCCATGGATGGCATTGATTGCGACGCCGATCTCTACAAAACCAACATCGTCTATTTCGAACTCACCGGTGATCGCAACCCGCGCGATTTCGTGAAGGCCATGGCAAAGCGCGGCGTGCGCTTCTTCAATCTCTGGGCCAAGCGATTTCGGCTGGTGACGCACCTAGGAGTCACGGCTGAAGATATTGAGTTTGCCTTGAAGGAATTCGGAGAGGAACTTTAAACCTTCTCTAGCGCCTGCTCCAGATCCGCGAGAATATCTTCCAGATCTTCGATACCCACAGAAATGCGCACCAAGCCGTCGGTAAGCCCGCGCGCCTCGCGCTCGTCCTTGGGCACTTCGGCATGAGTCATGGTGGCCGGATGTGTGATCATGGTTTCCACCGCGCCCAGGCTTTCGGCCAGCGCGCAAAGCTCCACCGAATTCATCAGAGTGGTGCCGGCGGGAATGCCGCCCTCTAGCTCGAAGCTGATCATGCCGCTGAATCCTTTTTCCATTTGCTTGGCCGCCACAGCATGCATGGGATGGCTCTCAAGCCCGGGATAGGACACACGCGAAACCTTGGGATGAGCCTCCAGGTATTTCGCCACGGCCATGCCGTTCTCGGCGTGACGCGCCATGCGCAGGCTCAGCGTCTTCAGTCCTTCAATGGTGAGCCAGCAATCGAAGGGGCTGGGAACGGCGCCCACCGACTTCTGCGTGTACTTCATGCGCGCGTGGATCTCCTCTTTATCAGTGGGAATCACTCCGCCGATGATGAGGTTTTGTCCGCTGAGATACGGTGTGGTGGAGAGCTGCACGATGTTCTCGCCGTACTCCACGGGGCGCAGGCAATAGTGCGTCGCAAAGTTGGAGTCAACGCCGAAGATCAGGCCGTAGCCTTTGACAAGCCTGCCCCACGCTGCGC
>JACNKJ010000337.1 GCA_014382085.1 bacterium | reverse complement strand
AGTGGTGACGCGGGAATATGGATCGAGGGTGCAGGCCAGCCGACTAGCCCTGGCGGCGCCTTCCGATACAACCAATGAACGAACGGTGCTGAGGTTCGCGTTTGGGTGCCTGGGGCGTCCCCGGATTTCGATGGCTGCACTTTCCATGATAACTATGCGATCTGGGGCGGAGCATTCGCCGATTTTGATGGAGGTTCTGCGAGAGTCGACAACTCCGTCTTCTACAACAACGGTGCCGAGTTCGGCGGGGCGGTATTGAGTGCGGCTAACGGTTTAGGCGGATCGGATTTTCGCTACACGACTTTCAGTGAAAACTCCGCCACCGAGGGAGGAACCGTCTGGTCAGATGGCGATATCCAATTCTGGTTCGACATCATTGCCTTTTCGAATGATGGAGGTGCTTTCCACTACGAGGGTGGGGGGCTTCCTGACATTGCCTGCACGAACATCTTCGGCAATGTGGAAGGCGACTGGACGGGGCCCCTGGCCGGACTTCTTGCCTCCGATGGAAACATGAATTCCGATCCGCAATTCTGTGGAAATCTAGGCAGCTGGGATTTCCGCTTGCAGAGCGATTCTCCCTGCGCCCATGAAAACAACAGCTGTTCAAGTAACATGGGAGCTTTCGGCTCTGAGTGTGGAACTTCGGCCTCGGAAATCTCCAATTGGAGCCGAATCAAGAGACTCTATTAGATCATCTGAATATGAAGCCGGCGGCATCTACCGTCGGCTTTTCTATTGCTTCAACTCTCCGCGAATGGCTTTGAGTTCGTTCAGGATGTCCCCGAGTGTCCCGGCATCGCCGGGCAACTCTTCCTCGGCTCCTGTTGGACTCATCGCACCGCGAAACTTGCGAAGGTGAGCCGCGACCAGGTCATAGATTTCTTGCACATTTTCCAAACCAACCAGGCTCTCTTCCGCTCCGGTAGATCCGCTCATGCCGGCCGTTTGAATATTGAGGCTGCCGATATTGAAAACGAAGCGATCCAAGAGCCCTCGATTGATCTTGATATTAGTCACGGTTCGGAAGGGCACATGCTTGACCGACTTGGTGACGATTCCCACGTGCACGATCACCTCGTCTTCATGGATCTCGTAGCGAAGGCTTCGGAAATAGGGGAAGGACAGAAGCACGGACACGATCCAGAAGAATAGACCTACAGAGGCGAAGATGCTTGCGAAGACGAAGCCGCTCTTGGGTTCGTCAAGGCTGATCAGGGCGCCAATGCTGAAGGCGAAAATCAAGATGAGTCCGCTCACAAGACTGAAAATCAGGATTTGCTTGTTGAGGTAACGACGGTTGGGTTTGAGTTCCTGCATTCTTATCCTCCCGAAAGAGTCGCATCAGGGCGAAATCATGACCGTTCTCCCAGGAGGATTCAATGTCGAAGATCGGTGTGAACTGGGGCAAAAAGATACCCGCCCTCGAGGAGGGCGGGTATCAGAGCTTGCTCGCGCTAGTACAGGCTCTTAACGGTGCTCCAATTGACGTCCTCGGTGGGCGTGCTGTCATCGCATTCCGCGATGACATTGTCGAACCCGGCTTCCCAACCATTGTTCTGCGGATCCACTTCCAGGCAAAGCGAGATGGTGTGATAGCCGCAAGGCACCACGAGAGTCACGGTGGTCCAGTCGATCCAATCCATTCCCGCAGGCGACAGGTACATGACGGTTCCGTCGATGCTCACGATCACGCGACCACTTCCCGGATTGGCGTCCAGGTTGTGCAGAAAATAATCGAAGGTGATCAGACATGTGGAAGCTCCACTGGGATCTTCCACGCCACACTGGAAATCTTGGCGGAAACAACCCATGCCGGCGCTGTCGCCCCAGGGGCTCTGAATGTGACCGTAGGCGCCGGGATTACCACCGACCGCGTTCACAGCGATGGTCCAGGTGGGAGGCGCGAACATGCCCCAGTCCATGATACCGGCTTCGAAATCGCCGTTGCTCACGTCTGCCAGAGCAGCGCCGGTGAGAAGAAGAATCATGGTCAAGGTGATGGTTCTGATTGCAGTTTTCATGATGGATTCCTTTTCGGAGTGGGTTCCTGATGACTTCTGAGACAAGTCTAGGAATTCTCCGAAAAGATGGCAACAATGCTGACTATGGGCTTGTAGGCGGGCTTACATATTGGCACAATTGATTTTGCGACTACTTTAGCAACAAGAGTTTACGCGTCAGTACGCGATCACCAGAGCGCAGCCTGGCGAAGTAGAGTCCGCTGGCATGCCCCGCCCCGTTCCACGAGAATTCATGACGCCCCGGATCCAGGATGCCCTCAAAGAGGCTATCCACTTGCCGACCGCGCAGGTCGAAGATCTCAAGCCGAGCACGATCCAATTTAGGAAGCGTAAAGCTCAAGGTGACTTTTGGATTGAAGGGATTGGGCCATGGTGCCGCGAAGCTCAGTTTCCCGGGAAGTTCTTCATCCACTTCAATGGGGTCGAAAGCGTCATTGCGCGCGCCTGGAGAGCCGAGAAGAATCGGGGATGAAGCCCAGCTTTCGGCGAGAGAGTTGTCCAGGTAGGGATGGATGAGTTCCAGTGTCGCACCGAAACCGTCGGCCAGGGGTGGCCAGGGTGGTCCATCTTCATAGACGACGCGATCGATGAGGCGGCCTTGTTCATCGTAGAAACGTACCGCTTCTCCATTGCCGCTGAAACCGAAGCCGAGGTCTCCGAACAAGTTCTGCACGTCCGGGAAAAACGTCTGGAAGCTGGATCTGTTCTCGCAAAAAATCAGATACTCGCCCGATTCCACAAAGCTTTCCTCGGGCAAAATGAAGACGTGAGCATCATCGCCGTCGCTCAATGACCAGCCGCTAAGGTCCAACTTCTGCGGCGTCGGATTGTAGATCTCAATCCAGTCACCAGGGTCTCCCGAGTCGGGACCGTGGTAGTTGATCTCGTTAATGACCAAGCGCGCCGCGGCGTCTATCTCGAAGTAGGCGCTCAGGGCGCTGTCTCCCAAGGCGTCGATGTAGACATGGCTGTCGCTAAGCAAGCTGTCCGACCAGCCCGCGAATTGGTATCCGGCTGCGGCTTCGGCGCGCAGGCGAACCGGATTGCCGAGGAAGTAGGCCCCGCTCCAAAGAGAATCCACGCTGATTCCCTCCAATTTAATAAGGCCAGCGCCTTCAGGCTCAATAGACAGTGTCAATTCCCAGTCCTCGCCCAGGACCATGTTGTTTCGAATATGTTCCCTGGCCTGAGCGGGTCTTTCCTGAATGAATTCGGAGACCACGGCGACTTCATCGAGCCAATACTGGTAGTCCTGGCTCCACCGGTCCATGTGGAAGGGAATCTCCGTATCGATTCGTGTGGTGAACTCGTTCAAGATCTCGCCAAAGCTTTCGGATCTTAGCGCGCTGTTAAGATAATCGGCATACCGGTTGATGAAGCGCTCGCGATACTCTTCATTTTCCAGCAGGCTGCGCAGTAGGAAGGTTGCCCAGGGCTGATTTTGCTGGCCCCATCCCGTGCTGGAGGTGGCCCATTCGAAGGTATCGTAGCTGTAGTCTTCCCAGTATCCCAATCCAACATCCAAGTCGTAGAGTAACCATCGCCAGCGACTTTGCGGCTCCCGGGTGCGCCAGAACTTGATGTTTCCGCCAGGCCAATCCGTGTTGCCCAAGTAAATTTCGAAAATGCAATAGGCTGCATGGTTGTCCACATCCATTTGAGACTTGATGTGCGCATAATGAAGTGAATCGCTCAGGCCATTGGTTTCGATGTAGTCAAGCATCGCCAGATAACCAGTCGCATCGCCTTCAAGCACTTCGTCTCGAAATTCAATGAGATCCAGATTATCGGGGTCAAGGCCATGATGATCGCGCAGGTAGAAGCGATCTAATCGCTCCCGAACGTTATAGATGCCC
>JACNKJ010000425.1 GCA_014382085.1 bacterium | reverse complement strand
TTCAGGTGCCCCGAGTCTACTTCTAGACTTGGAGACATTCTAGGGGGTCAGGTCACCCTCCCGCGCTAGAAGTTCATACTCGGTCTACTGAACGGCCAGTGTGTATCCGATATCGTCTCCAGCAATGGCTTCAGTGGATCCATCCGCAAAAGTCGTCTGCCATTTGGCATCGGGTCCGGCACTCAGAACCATGACCTTGTGGACCTTATCGCCCGTGTATTTACCACCGGGCAAGTAACGAACGTTGACCACATAGGCATTGCCCCAGGGGTCGTTAAAATTGTGTTTCTCGGTATAGGGTCCGCGCCAGCTACCGGCTCCGTTCCCATTGTCCACACTGTTGTCGAAGAGGTAGTCTCCAATATACATGGACTTACCGAACTTGCCCCACTTCTGGGCACCGGCGTTGGCGCCTTTGCCCTTGCCGGTGGGGACATTATCACTGGAAACCAATCGATCGATGGAACCGGTCTTACCATTGTTGTTGGTAAAGGGCCACTGACCTACGTCTTTGTAATAAGTCAGCATCGCATTGGCGACGGTTTCAGTTTCGCTGGCGGCTTTACTGAGTTTCGCATCTTCGAGATGGCGAAAGACCATCGGACTGATCACGGCAGCGAAGATTCCGACGATTGCCACGGCGATTACGATTTCGATCAGAGTGAATCCAGCCTCTGAATTCTTTTTCCTTGCGACCATTGTATCCTCCTAAATAGGTGCCGCTAAAGCAGGCACGGGCGGCGCGGCCGGAAACCCTCCAGGTGTCCGGTTACCTAATGTTTTCGGCTATTCTGAGAGGGACTTGAGTGCTTTTAGGGGATCAAAGCATCTTGAGAATGCGCATGGGGGCTGATGGCGGATAAATGAGGTTAATTCATCGCCCTACATGCCATGAATACCCCATTGGGCCAGGCCTTATTAGTCGTTAATTGTGCTTTCAGGTATTCTACGAAAACTGCGACCTTATAAATCGACTCACTATTTATTCGATTTCCTTGTCCGCATCCATTCCAAGGAAAAATCCGTGAAGAACTCCAAAACTGCCCAAACCAAGTAGGACGCCTACACCGCTGAGCATCAGCAATAGGACCCATCCCAGACGGAAGACCAATTGGCCAAAACTGCGCATAGGGTGACTGAGAACGATGAGGAATGACTGTATAAGTCCTTGTTTTAAATGGAGTTCGTGCTCAAGCAAGAACCTGGGAAGGTGGATGTTCATGGCCCGCAGGACCATCAAGGCCCATAGAGAGAGGGCGGTGGCGAGCAGGGCCAGGAACTCTGGCACTTTGCTTTCAGGGGAAAGAACTTGCAGCAGATTGTAGAGCGCGATCAGCGCGAACAGGGACTGGATCCAGGTCCAGGCAAGTAAGGCTGGGTAGCGTGAACCCAATCCAGCCAAGGCGTCCCGGGGGCTGGCCGCTTCTCTACGGATGATGCGAAGGGAGAGGCCCATGGCTCCGCCCGCCAAGAAAGGATCACCAAAAAGCGCCAAAGCGAGAAACCCCAAAGCTCCCAGCCCGTAACTGCCCGCGACGGAGCCCTCCGGGGAGGCCCAGGTAATCCAGAATACGAGGGGTAACCAGGCCAGACTGCGCAGGACTCCCGCCGTAATCAAGCCCCCGAGATGGGTGTAAAGAATCCGGAAAAAGTCGCTCGAAGCAAGGGACCGCATGGAGTACTCTTCCATTTCCGCTAAGAGAGTTGGAGCCGCAGCCAAGACTGCCGGCACTGCTTCGGAAGGAAGCCGGTCCTTGAACGCTGCTGAGGACAGGAAACTCATCCGCCGATGCCTGGAGGAGGATCGGCAGGCCTATCGCCTGCTTCTCCAGCGCTATCAAGATCCTGTCTATAACTATTGCTGGCGTATGCTCAAGAATCCGGGCCTGGCCGAAGAGGTGGCGCAGGAATCCTTTGTGCGCACCCTAACACGGCTGGACCGCTACGACGAGAAATACCCTTTCAGCGCATGGCTGTTCAAGATCGCGACGAATCTCTGCATCGATCACATCCGAAAGAATAAGCGCATCGCCTATTCCTTGGATGAAGATCTTCAGGGATCGGACGGATCCTTCCGCCGTGAAGTGGCTTCGAGTACTCCAGATCCCAGTCAAGTGACTTTCAGCAACGAGCGCCGTGAGATTATCGCGAGCGCCATCGCGGAGCTGCCTGAGCACTACCGATCCATCCTGCTGCTGCGCCATCAGGCGGAGAAAAGCTACCAGGAAATTTCCGAGATTCTAGACCTGCCACTGGGAACGGTGAAAATCCGCATCCACCGTGCCCGTGAGCAATTGAAACGGAGGCTGAAGCGTGACGAAATCGTCTCCTAGCATCCTGGCCCTATTGTTGGCCATGCTTATTGCCATGACTTCGGCGGCCGGTACTCTCAGGCGCGAGGAAACCTTGAACCTTCCAGCCGAGGGCCTGGAGTTAATCATTCTGGGCAACGGTTCAGGTCTGCTCGATTGCGTCGGCGAGGATCGCGAGGACGTATTGGTGGAACTGGTCTTCAAGGCCGGTGGACGCAGCAGAGACAAGGCCGAGCGCTTGCTCCAAGCGGCCAGCCTGAGCGTTCTACGGGATGCGAATGAGCTGCGCTTGAAGCCCAATCTTCCCCACGGGAAAATCTGGTTGGACATTTTGGTGCGCCTTCCCCGTCATCTTGAGATTCACGCCGGTGTGGGGAGCGGAGAACTTCGGCTGAGAGATCTCGCGGGAAGCTTGGATCTCGAAGCCGGCAGCGGCACCGTGGATGCCCGCGATATCGACGCCGATGTCGACGTGAAGGTGGGCAGCGGAGACATCCGCCTGCGAGACATAGGGGGAGCGGTTCGCGCCCAGGTGGGCAGTGGCAACCTAAGCGTGAAGCGGGTCCAATCCTGCCAGGCCAAGGCGTCTTCGGGAGATTTGGAGCTGCTCAGCATTTTCGGTCTCTGCAAGGCCGAAACCGGCAGCGGTGACATTTTCGTACGTAAAGTCATGGGTCCGGCCGAGCTCGAGACCGGCAGCGGCGACATTAACGCCTCGGGACTCCTAGACCGTGTCCGTACCCGGAGCGGCAGCGGAGACCAGACCCTCCGTGGCCTTGGTCACCCAGATCAGGAGCTGTTCATTCGGGCCACCAGCGGCGATCTGGACTTGGGATTTATTCCCGAAGCTTCTTACAGACTTGAGCTTAAGACCTCTTCCGGGGATGTGGATGCCCGCATTCCCATGCAGGTGCTAGAGATCACGCGTCGGCAGCTGGAGGCACTGATTGGAAGGGGCGAGACTCGCGCCCGCATCGAAACTTCCACCGGAGACATCCGTATTCGCGCCACGGAGGAAACACCATGAGCCCCAAGGATTTCCAAATGACATGTTCCCAGGTTCGGGCCACGCTGTCCGACTACCTGGAGGGGGCTGCTCTTGGGGCATCCAGGGACATCATGAGGGATCACCTGGAATCATGCTCCGGATGCCGCGCTGCCCTGCGCGAAGAAAAACATCTACTGGATGCCCTGGATCGACTTGAGAAAGTGTCGGCACCGCATGGATTCGCCGACCGTGCCCTGGCGGTTATTCTGCCCGAGGCTCGTGCCCGGGAAGCGGTCTTACCCCGACTCGTTCGGGGCCTGGCTATGGCGGCGGCTCTTTTCCTATTGGTCATGATGCTCGTGCGCGCCTTTAATCCGGCCAGCCCCGAGATGCCCGCGCCTCTCGTAGACACGGCTGCCCAGACTCTCTTGGATCGCGGCGATCAAATCGGCGAGGGGCTTCGCACTCTCGGTCGTGCCGGCGGTTCCTTCTCGGGCACCCCCGCGCCCGTGGAGGTCCTAGGGCGGGCCGGCGGGCTAGGCTTCCGCCAAATGCCCCCCCCCCTCCCCGGGCTCGTCCTTCTCCGAGGGCTGGCGCCCCGGGTT
>JACNKJ010000260.1 GCA_014382085.1 bacterium | reverse complement strand
TGCCATCAGGCTGGCGGTACTCGAGGGTATAGAGCTGTCCTGGTGCGACATACCGCAGCATCCAGATGTTGCCCTCGTCGTCGCAGGCGTTGGTCGGGATGGATTCGATCTCGCCAGGGACATCGTTGTTGGCCAGGACGGTAAACAAATCCGTGTCACTGTCGTAGGTAGCGAGACCAAAAGTGTCATCGATCCAAACCAGATAGCCGCCCCCAGGCTTCGGCTGCACTACAGCGGACGCCAGCGTGGTCCAACCCGGCCAGCCATTGGCACTATCACCATAAGCCCAAACCGTCCAGTCGCCGGATGTCGGTACATAGCGCGCCAGACCACCACCGTTGCCGTAGCATGCGAACCAAACGGATCCGTCGGGCGCGATGTCCACGTCCATGGTGCGTCCCCCGGGGATCGGGGAGTTGTCACTGCCATAGCGAACGAAGGAGTCGGGTCCGATCGCCGGATCGAAAAAGAGGGCGCCAACCCAAGTTCCCATCCACAGTCCGCCCTCTGCGTCAGGCTCGATGTCGCTGATGCGCGCGGAGCCCGTCACCTCTCGATCACCCATGACCGGGTATGTCAGGGTAGAGAAATTCTCCCAGCGATTCTCATCCTCGACGAAGCGAGCGAACCCGCCTTCTTCAAAAAAGGGATTGTAACAGCAGACATAGGGCGTGTTGTCGGGGGCGATCCAGACCGCATCGCTCCAATCACCCTGGACGCCAGTATTGCCAGACGTGTAAAAGCGCCACGCGAAATCTTCAGGTGGATCGGCCCAAGATATGGTGAAACCAAGGCAGGCCAGGACTGCGAGTGTCAGGATTTTGGGGATCTTCCTCATCGGCGCCTCCGGAGGGGTAAGACCATATTCAGAGGATCCTGAATATACCCGACTACCTAGAGATATGTCAACAATTCAAGTGTTTATCGGATATCAGGGTCCGGAATGGCCACGTTGGGTTCTCACGGTGTTTTACGTCTTCGGACTGGAAACTTGACAAAGCTGCTAGTGGCTGAGGCGATCTAGCAGCAAGTTTTCCAGGCCTTCAGAGAATTTGCGAGACATAGGTGTGGAAGGGAGACGACCGAGTAAGGATAGGGTCTCACGGTAGGTGCTCAAGAATGCGCGGCACTCACTGCAAAGGGCCAGATGTGCTGTGATACTGCGGCGCTCGGCGCGGGATAGTTCACCATCGAGGTAGTCCTGCAGAACCTGGGACACCTCTCGGCAACTCACCATTTGGATGCCCATGATTTTTCTGCCGAAGGCCCAAGCCATCATCCGGCGCATCATCCTCTTCATCGTGTTGTATTCCTGCCTGGCCCTCATTCTTTGGCCTCCTCGAATTCGGCAGCCAGCTTCGTTCGCAGCGCGAGTCGGGCACGGTGCAAACGGCTTTTCACCGCGGGCACACTGATCTCAAGAATCTCGGCAATCTCCTGCCGACTTCGTCCCTCGAGGTCCGCGAGCACGATGACGTTGCGATAATCCTCCGGAAGGTCATCGACCGCCTGGCGCACAATGCGAGCGGTCTCCTCTTTCTGGATGTCCAGCACCGAACCTCGCCATTTGCGGATGGGCGTGGCGTGAAGGCCGTCCTCCGTAAAGGCTGCCATGGGATCATCCCAGCTCTGCTCCTGGCGGCGACCTGTCGAACGCCGTTTCATGAGGGCTTGATTCGTTCCCACTCGATAAAGCCAGGTGCCCAGTGAGGCCCGTCCCTCGAACTGCTGGACCTTGTCCAGCATGCGAAGGAAAGTGTCCTGAGTCACTTCTTCGGCGTCTTCGACACTACCTGTTATTCGCAACGCAAGATTGAAGATTCGGGACTGGTGATCCGTAAGCACTTCGAGTAACGCGCTCTCCTCCCGCTCGACAAGACGCCCGACGAGAGCCGCCTCCGCTTCGCTGAGAGTAGCTTCAAGGTGAGGGTTAGGTTTTCCATCACCGCTGATTGTCCAGGATACATGAAGAATCATGTTTTAACGCTAGGGTGCAGGTTCGGTTCATGGCAAGAACAATCTTTTCAATGCTTGTGGAAACGGGTTTTGTTTAGGGTCTGTTGTGAGGATTCGTGCAAGGTCCGACATTCCCAAAGATTGTTCTATCGAATTGTGGCGGGGGTCTAAATGGCCAGCTATTCGATCGGGATTCGGCAAGCCTACTCCACATCCCGATTGATCCGGTGAATCTTCCCCTCGCGCACTTCCACCAGCGCCGCCACCTGATCGATATCCTCGGGGCGTTTGTAGTCGCCCTGGTGCTTGGGCTCGGATTTCCATCCCAGGCTGTAGGTGGTGCGCTCGAAATCCTCGAAGCGAACCCGCGATTTATAGAGAATGCCCGCATCGCCGGGCTCATTGGCCTCGCCGAACATGGCCAGGAGCGAGTCTTCCGGCATACCCACATCCAGGCGAGCCAGGGCGCGATTGAAGTGCAGTTTCTCGCCCGAAGTGGGCTCGCCCACGTTACTGGCGTATATGCCGCTACAGGCCACGGCGAATAGCAACAATATCGGAGCCAGATTGCGCACAATGTCTCCTTCCTGAACTCCGGCTTGAAGGCTGGGGGTGTCTTGCCTACTATGCCCGCATTGCGGCATCACCGCCGCGAACGCGTGAATCATAATCGGAGGAGTTCAATTGTCCAAGAGGATTGGTATCCTAACCGGCGGGGGCGACGTTCCCGGCCTGAATCCGGCCATTCGCATGGTGGTCGAAGGCGCCGAGCGCGAAGGCATGGAAGTGCTGGGCCTGCGCCGCGGCTGGGCCGGCCTGCTCAACATCGAGTCCGATAATCCCGCATCCCGCGACGAGTGGCTGCACCACCTGAACCTGGCCGAAGTGCGAACGGTGAGCCGCCAGGGCGGCACCTTCCTGCACAGCAGCCGCACTCATCCCGGCAAGGTCAAACCCGAAGAGTTGCCCGAGCACCTGAAGGGTCGCTTCGAAGTGGGCGAAGAGGGGAAAATCGACGCCACACCCGCCGTGCTGGAAAAGATCGAAGCCCTGGAATTGGACTACCTGGTCACCATCGGCGGCGACGACACCCTCAGCTACTCCGAGCGCCTGCATCGCGAAGGCGTGAAGGTGGTCGCCATTCCCAAGACCATGGACAACGACGTCTTCGGCACAGACTACTGCATCGGCTTCTCCACGGCCGTCACGCGCAGCGTGAACATGATCAACGACCTGCGCACCGTGGCCGGCAGCCACGAGCGCATCATGGTGGTGGAGCTCTTCGGACGCAACAGCGGCGAGACCGCCTTGGTCACCAGTTGGCTGGCCGATGTGGATCGCACCCTCATCAGCGAAGCACCTTTCGATCCCGATCGCCTCACCGAACTCATCATGAAAGACAAGCGGAACAACCCCAGCGACTACGCCGTGCTCACCATCAGCGAAGGCGCGCGCATGGAGCGGGGCGAAATAATCGAAGAGGGTGAAGCCGACGCCTACGGGCACCGCAAGCTAGGCGGCATCGGCAAACTTACGGCGGATTACATTAAGAAGAAGACGGGCGCTCATATCCTCTATCAGCAACTGGCCTACCTCATGCGCGCCGGTGCGCCCGATTCCATGGATCGCATGGTGGCGCGCAACTTCGGCGCGCTGGCCGTGGACCTGCTTCGTAAGGGTCACTGGGGCAACATGGTCTGTCTGTCCGAGGGTCGCTACGACAAGGTGCCGCTGAGTTATACGGTCACGGGCACCAAGCGCGTGAACGTTGGAAAATTTTACGATACCGCCGAATACCGGCCGAAGGTGGAAGGTGTCTTGGGAATGCCCATGTTCTTCTATTGATCGCCATGCTGCCTTCGCCCTTGAAAAGAAATAAGTTAAGGCACCTGGGCGGGCTGCCGATGCAGCAAATGTCGGGACACCTCCCGGCAAGAGTCGCGTCAATCCCCACAAGCGACCCCCCCAGGGCCCGGTTT
>JACNKJ010000335.1 GCA_014382085.1 bacterium | reverse complement strand
ACCCCGGGCATCACAATGCTGTCTTGAGCACCCACGACGAGGCTGTCCGTCCATTGCTCAAGCACTCGCCTCCTGTCGGCAGCGCCGGCCCCGACGAAGTCACCTATCCCTTCGACCTGAAACTAGACGCAGCGAATGTCGGCGGAGTGGTCTTCGTGGAAATCTTCGCCGAGAAAGATGGCGTAGGCATCCTCGGCGGTTCCGGTCTCATGGGCCCCCTCTGGCCTTGGGAATGGACCCAGTTCGAAGGTTCCTTCGTGGCGCCTGACGGCACGGACTTCCTGACCATTCAGATCGTGGCCACCACCGGAGCCAACGTTGATTCCAGTTGTCTGCTGCACGTGGACAACGTCAGTCTCGATCAGGGTTCGGTTGCCACCGAATCCATGGACTGGGGCAGCGCCAAGGTTCTGTACTAGTTTAAGAGCAAAGTATAAGACCGCCTTCCTTCGGGAAGGCGGTCTTATTTGTGGCATCACTCAGCGCTGGATCACTTGAGCAGAATCATCTTCCTGGACGATGTACCCGAGTCTGTCCGCAGGCTGTAGAAATACACGCCTGCAGCCACATCCATCCCTGAATCATTGCGACCATCCCAGTGAACTGTATTGATTCCCCTGGAGCCGGAGCCGGAGAAGCCGGTCACCCGGCGTCCGGTGATGTCGAAAACCACCAACTCATAGGAACTCCAACTGGGTAAGTCGAAACGTATCTCAGTTTCAGAGCGGAAAGGATTCGGCTGATTGGGAAGAAGCTCGGCTTGATCTCCCGAAAATAAGTCGAAGTCCCCCACTCCCACCGTTGGACCACCATCGTAGTAGATGTCGTCCAATGCGAATTCGCAGGAAGTACCATTCTCCTCGAGGATGACGAAGGGATAACTCAGCATGCGCAGATCGATGGCGGTGCCCCGCAAGTCGCTAACGGGAATGGAGGCCTGTCCCCATTCGCCATCGCGTACCAGTCCGTAGGTGGTCTGATGTGCAGGGAATGAGAGGTAGTACTGATTACCCCAGGAATCGATGATCCCGATCTTAAAGGTGACGTGAGCAGGTATCTTAAGCATGAACTTGAGATGACCTTCGCCGAAATCGAACAAGTTGAGCGGCTGGATGGACATGATCCCGGCGCCGAACCAACCGAGGCCCGCCGTCTGCCAGGAAAGAACGTTCTCACCCTCGTAGGGCGGAATGCTTCCATCAACGAGGGTTCCTTCCCAAACGTAGATCTCCGAAGTTTCCTGGGCGACAAGTTCGTCGTCCGTTGGCGTTTCCTCGGTGTAGATTCCGAAGGTTCCGAGCTTGGCGGCAGGTGGCCCCAAGTGAACCTCGCCCTGACCGTTCCATTCGTTCACGCGAATGTAGTCCACGTACATTTCGGCGGGCATGGGCATGGATACGGGTTCACCGCTGCCGGGATCGCCCAAGTTGTAGGCGTCGGTGAAAGCGCCCCCGACGGCCAGGTTCACGATCAGATAAAAGGGCGATAGGAACTCATCGGATTCCTCGTCGAGGGTAAAGGGAGTTTCGTAGAGATCGTACTCGACTTCATCATCGATCACGGTAAAGCGGAAACTGCTGTCATCCCAATACAGGCGATAGCTAAGGAAACGACCGACGAGCGTGTCATCGTAGTTGTAGTAGGGACGGCAGTAGAGATCATCCGGATCCCAAGAAATACTCGCGGCACCCGAAGGGTTTTCAGGCGAGACGGCATCGTCCGAGTAGAATATGGCGTTGGCCCCCACGCATTGGTTAACCGTGGCGTTGTTCTGGCCGTTGCCGCCGTTGTGGGTATCGTGCAGATCGCGAAAGGACTGTTTGCTCCCCATTTCCATCATGTCAAACTCACCGCATCGCGGCCAAGCGTAGTTGGCCATGCCCAGCAGCCATACCGCCGGCCAGCCGCCGAGATCGATGTTTGGAATCCAAACGCGCGTTTCGATCACGCCATGGGTGATGGATACGAAGGATTTGCTGCTGACCTTGCCCGAGGTGTACTGCAGCGGATTTCCCCACTGGTCCACGATCCCCGGGCCGGACTCATTTCGAACCGTGATATGCAAGCCCGAATTCCCTGGCTCGCCAGGAATGTCTTCGATACCGACATTGTCCTCGTGGTAGTACTCCAACTCACCGTTTCCCCACCCCCAATAGCCGTTCCCGGTCAGTATCAACCAGTTGTCGAGGTTGTCGAAATCATCCTCCCAGATCACATTGCCGATCTGTGCTTGGGCGGAAGTTCCGGCGATCAGTAGGACGGCAATCAAAAGGAAAACCTTCTTCATGGCTTCTCCCGTTTCCGATTTGCATGGTTGTTTGGGTCAAGCAGAAGCGTCTGCACGGCGTCTGCTTCGATGGTACTGGAAAGCGTGTGGCCCTCGGATTCAAGCGATAAAGTCAGTGGCTCATCGTTGTCGTTGAAGACGACGAGCGCGACAGAGCCGTCCGGATTTTTCGCGGCCGTTGCGTGAATACCGGCTGGCAGATCGCTCAGGACCTCAAGTCTCAGTGCCTGAGGACGGATGAACTTGCTGAAGTGGCCGAGAAGGAAGTAAAGTGGAGTATAGAGAACCGTGTCCTCCACCGGATCAACCAGCACCGCCGCGCTGTTGAAATTATCGTAGGGGTTGGGCCCACCCTCGCTGCTGAGCACCATGCACCAGTCTATGTATCCGATAGCGCCTTGATTCAAATCGGTGATGATGTCGATGGCGTACTGAGAGAATGGTGTGAAGCGACCGCCGGTCCAGTCCCTGTTCATGGGATCCCAGTATTGTCCAATGGGATCTTCCGGGTGCAGGTCGATGCTGGATTCCGTATGTAGAATCGTCTTGTCGGGATATCGCTCGCAAAGCTCAGCTATGGCCTCGCCACGAAAATCGCTCTTCCCCCCCAGATTGATCGCATACCAGTGGATCGCGATACCGCGCACATACTTTGCAGCATTCGGATCGTCGAGAACTACGGGGACGAAATCGAGCAGGTCCGCCTTGTTGTGATCAAAGGCGTAGAGCTGAACTCCCGCTTCTAGGTTCTCCGTGTCCAACAGCCCTGCCGCGGACATTTCCGGTCCCAGATAATCGGCGATGAACTCGCGTTGCCACTCGGCGCTCCAGTAGCAGGTATCCCAACGAGCATGATCGGCGTGGCCAGGCTCGTTTTGAGGTGTGAGCGCCCAGATGGAAATCCCATCCTTCGCGTAACTCTGGATGTAAGCCACTAAGTATCGAGCCCAGGCATCGTAGTAAATCAAACGACCGTTCTCGTCCTGGTCGCGCCGAAGCTTGCCGCCGGTCATTTCCGCGTGCTCGCCAGTTTTCATCCAGGACGGAGGGCTCCAAGGTGAGGCGACGAGGCGAAAGTTAGCGCCCGGTACATCGCCTGCCGCTTTGATGAGAGGCAACAGATCGAAAGAAGGATCCACGATCTCAACGCCCTGAACCTGATCATTCTCATTGCCGCTAAACTCAGACTTGTCTTCATCGATGCTGAAGGATTCGAGGGCAAGATCTCCGGGTTTCACGTAGCTGTAGTGTCTTAGGGAATAGTCACAGGAGTTGATGTGCGTCCTGGTAAGCGTGAAGCCCATTCCCTCATCCGGCGAGAACAAGCGGAGGAGAACTTCCTGGCGCAATTTCTCAGGCAGGCATGCCAGGTTCCAGGCCGAAGATTCGGTAAAAGACGCTCCGAAGCCCGCAAGCTCTTGCCGGAGATTCACACTGTTCAGTTCAATGTAGAAGTCGTGCTGGAGGACGTTTTCAAGCGGCATGAGTTCGCGATGGCGATCACCATTCTTGCTGGTCTGAACTATGGTGATTTCGGCCAACAGAACGGTTGGCGCAAGCATAGAGGAAATTATTACGGCGACCCAAGTTCTTGCCCATAGCATTGCTGGTCTCATCGGGACGCTCCAATAATAGTCTACTTAACCAGAG
>JACNKJ010000106.1 GCA_014382085.1 bacterium | reverse complement strand
GGGCGTGGCCGGGTGGCTCCCCCTCGATGCACCCCGGACCCACGAGCCTCCGGTCTTTCGCGCGCACCTGGATTCGGTTTGCCGAGCCTGCGCCACTCGCTATGCGGGTATGCCACCCTCCGAGATCGATCACTTGGCGCCCGCCCGTGAACTCTATCGGTCGGTGGGCATGGATCCCACCCGTCATCGGCCATCCAGCGAGGCTCTTCTGAGAAGAGCCATCCAGGGCAAGGGCCTCTATCGTTTGGATCCCATCGTGGACACGGGCAATCTCTTTTCCATGTCCTCGGGCCTTCCCCTGGGTCTCTATGACCGATCTAAGATACAGGGCGATGTCACCCTGCGCCTGGGCGAAGAAGGCGAGGGCTTCGAAGGCATCCGCAAGGGCCGTGTGAATGTGAGCGGTCGGCTCTGCCTGGGCGATGAACAGGGTGCCTTCGGATCTCCCAGCAGCGATTCGGATCGTTGCCGTATTCGCGAGGAGAGCGAGGACATCCTCACACTTCTCTACGCGCCGGCCAGTCTGGAAATGGAATGGCTACGCGAACAGGGCGAGACCCTGGCGCAAAACTTTGAGCGGTGGAATATGGGGAAGCGCGTAGAAGGCGGCGAGCTGGTCTGATTACTTGCTGATGCCCCGCTCGCTACGACGAACAAAATCGAGCATGTGCAGGGCGTGGGGATCGTCGAAATTGGCCTCTTCCAACTGGATGATGGCCTGGCTGGTGTTGAGCCCCGACCGATAGATAATTCGATAGGCCTTCTTGATGGCTTCGATGCTCTCTGCGCTGAAACCTCGGCGCTGGATTCCCACCAGATTGAGACCCGCCACCACAAGAGGATTCCCCGCCGCGCGAATGTAGGGCGGAACGTCCTGGGGCACGCGAGATCCTCCGCCTACGAAACAGTGAGCACCGATGCGCGTGAACTGGTGCACGGGTGTGAGCCCACCGAGAATGGCGTGATCTTCAATAGTCACGTGCCCGGCAAGCTGAACGGCATTGGCCAAGATGACTCGATCACCCAGCACGCAATTGTGAGCCACATGCGCGTAGGCCATGATCAGGCAATGGTCCCCGATCACGGTTTCCTCGCCAGCCGCCGTACCGGGATTCATGGTGACGTACTCGCGGATGGAATTGCTGTTTCCGATGCGCAGGATGCTGGGTTCGCCCGAGTATTTCAGATCTTGGGGAGGCCCCCCGAGGGCGGCGCCGTGAAAAATATGATTGCCTTCGCCCATGCGAACGCATCCTTCGATGCGGATGTTGCTGTCGAGAATACAGCCATCGCCGATTTCGGCGCCGGCTTCGATGATGCAGAAAGGCCCCACCTGAACGCCTGCGCCCAGCTTGGCGGCTGGGTCCACGATGGCGCTGGGATGAATGTTTGTATCCTTCTGCATACTCGCCTTCATCGATCCACGACACGGGCCATGAGTTCGGCCTCGGCCACGAGTTCTCCGTCAACGTAAGCTTCGCCGCGCATCTTGCAGCCCAATCGGCTCAAGCGAAGCATGGTCATTTCGAATCGCACCTGATCGCCGGGCAGCACGGGTTTGCGGAATCGCGCCTGATCGATCTTGGTGAAGTAGACCAATTTCCCCTCATGTTCATCCACGGTGGAAAGCAGGAGCATTCCACCGGTCTGGGCCATGGCCTCGAGAATGAGCACCGCCGGGAAAATGGGATGCCCGGGAAAGTGCCCCTGGAAAAAGGGTTCGTTGATAGTCACGTTCTTGATGCCCACCGCGTATTTGCCGTCTTCCATCTCAATGAGGCGATCCACGAGCAGGAAGGGGTAGCGGTGCGGCATGATCTTCATAACGTCCTGGATGTTCCAGTCCGTGGGCTTTTTTTGGCTGAAAGTGCGGTCCTGGCGCTTGAGCGCTTCGGCCAGCATGCCGGCGAACTTCACATTGGAAGCGTGCCCGCTACGGTGGCTGATGATGTGACCTTTGATGGGCGAGCCCAGAAGTCCCAGGTCGCCTAGCAGATCCAGAATCTTGTGCCGCACAAATTCATTGGGCCATCGTAGGGGCGTTTCGTTGAGAATGCCGTCCTCGCCCACTACGATGGAATTGTCCAGACTGCCACCTTTGATCAAACCACGCTCGCGCAGGTTTTCTACATCTTCCATTAAGGCGAAGGTTCGCGCTTCGGCGATTTCGTCCTCAAAGATCTGAGGATTGATGTCGAAGCTCGCATACTGAGTGCCCAAATGAGGATGGTCGTATTTGATGGTGAAGCTTACGCGGAATCCCTCATAGGGAAGCGCCAAGAGCTCAATATCGTTTTCCACGAGACTGATGGGCTGCGTGACTTCGAAGAATCTGGCGGGGACACCCTGGCCCACGATGCCGGTTTTTTTGAGCCCCTTCACGAAATCCGCGGCGCCGCCCTCGGACGGTTCCATGGGCTCGTTGGAATTCACTTCCACCAGGCAGTTGTCGATGCCCAATCCCACCAAGGCCGCCATGACATGCTCCACCGTGTGAAGCTTGTGCTCCCCCACCTTCAAGGTGGTGTTACGCATATCGTCGGTGCATTCCAAGGCTAAAGCGACTTGTGCGGGAAACTCCACGGGGGGATCCAGGTCAACGCGCAGGAATCGAATACCTTGGTTGATTTCGGCGGGCTTGAATACCATGGACACGGGATTGCCTGTGTGGAGGCCGATGCCCTCGATGTGGAATTCTTTGGCGAGGGTTCTCTGCTGACGAATCAATCCTGGCCTACCGTTTCTTCAGATGAGTCTTCACGGAGACGGGCAAGCTCTCGCTCCAGTTTAGCGATGCGGCGTATGAGTTCGGGGACCTTGTTCAGCGCCGCCAGATGGCGCATGGCCTCGTCGTGAGGTCGGGCCGGGTAGCCCGACACGCAAACACCGTCTTCCACCGACTTGGTCACACCGGCCTGCGCCGCCACGACCACGCCATCTCCGATGTTAATGTGACCGGCCACGCCGGCCTGTCCGGCCACGGTCACGCCGCTGCCGAGTTCGGTGCTTCCCGAAATTCCCGCCTGAGCCACAATGATTGAGTTTGGGCCGATCTGCACGTTGTGCGCGATCTGCACCAGGTTGTCGATACGACAGCCCTCACCGATGCGGGTCATGCCCGTGGTGGCCCGGTCGATGGTTACGTTGGCGCCGATTTCAACTTCGTCGCCGATTTCCACACCGCCGATCTGGGGAATCTTCTGATGGCGCTTGCCGTCCCAGGCATAGCCGAATCCATCGGCGCCAAGTACGGTACCCGAGTGGATCACCACGCGCCGGCCCAGCTGCACGCCTTCGCGCAATACGACTCCGGGGAAGATCAAACACTCCTCGCCTAAGCTACAGCCATCCATAATCACGACGCCCGGCAGCAGGACACAGCGATCGCCCAGTTCCACACCCGCGCCCACGTAGACGCCGGCGCCAAGATGCACATCCTTGCCCAAAAGCGCATCGGGATCCACCACGGCCTTGGGATGTACTCCGGGCAGAAAGCGTTCGGCGGGAAGCGGTGAGAATAGTCGGAGAATTTTCAGGTAGGCGAGATAGGGATCTTCGGTGCGCAGCACGGGCAGATGACCGTTGCCCATGCCGGGGGCCAGAATCAATGCGCTGGCCTGAGTGTCGTCGATGAAGCGTGTATAGCGTTGATTGGCCACAAAGGAGATTTCTCCCTGCCGGGCCTCGCGGATGCCGGCCACACCGGAAATGGACTGGGCTGGATTGCCCTCGGCCACGCCTCCCACTTCGGAGGCGAGTTCCTCCAGCGTGAAGCTGCGTGAACTATGTAACTGTCCCCGCTCCATCAGGTCCTTATCCCCTCGCGTGTAAAGCTGCGCTGATTTTTTCGTCCATATCCATATCCGGATTAGAATAGATCACTGCGCCCGATACGTCGAGGATGAGATCGTAACCTTCTTCCTCAGCCACAGACTTCACCAC
>JACNKJ010000204.1 GCA_014382085.1 bacterium | reverse complement strand
TGGTGGTCAAGCCCCGCTTCAAGGTTTTGGGGCCCAAGCTGGGCGGATCCATGAAGGCTGTGGCCGCGGCCCTGGCCGCGCTGGACGATTCCCTCGTTCAAAAGGCCTTTGATGAGGGAAACGTATCGGTTGATGTTGATGGCCGCGAATTCAGCCTGAGTCGAGAGGAAATGGACTTCTCTGCCGAAGCCGCCGATCCCTGGGTGGGCGGCATGGAAGGACGCATTCTCGCCGCGCTCAACACTGAGCTGGACGAGGCTTTGGAACGTGAAGGCATCTTCCGTGAGCTGACCAATCGAGTGCAGAATTTGCGCAAGAGCGTAGGTTTGGAAGTATCCGATAGAATCGCCATAAGGTGGCAGGGCGAGACTCTATTCGCCGAAGCAATGAGCGAATGGGGCGATCGACTCTGTGAGGAAACCTTGGCCCTGAGTCTCCAAGAGGGCGATGCCTCCGGCGGTGAGAGTTTTGAGATCGCCGGGAAGGAGATCCGCATTGAAGTCCGGAAGGCCTAGGCCCAACTGGGGAATCTTCTTTCCCATGGTGATCCTGATTCTCTTCATGGATCTAGTGAGCAAGCAGATGGTCGTGGCCGGCCATTGGAGCGGCACGATTATTCCCGGTCTGCTCGATTTCACACCGGTGACCAACCCGGGCGCGGCCTTCGGACTGCTGCCCGGCGCACGATTTTTCTTCGTGGGCATCAAACTGATGGCCGCCCTGGTTATCCTGCGCATGGTGGCCAAGAGGCGCACCGGCGAGGGCGGATGGCTACTCATTCCCTTGGCCATGATCATGGCGGGCGCCCTGGGCAATCTCTTCGATCGATTCCGCGGCAACGGGGAAGTGGTGGATTTCGTGGATTTCCACATCGCGGGCCACCACTGGTATATCTGGAATGTCGCCGACGCGGCCGTGAGCGTGGGCGCCGCGCTGGTGGTTCTGCACATGCTCATATCCCATCGCCGTGAATCGAGGGACTGATGGATTCCACCGAGCGGGAGCAGGAAATCCGCGTCCCGCCCGAGGCCGAGGGCCAGCGCCTGGACCGTTTCATCCATGAGCGGCTTCCCGAATACAGCCGCGCATTCATACAAAAGATGATTCGCGAGGAGGCCATCCTCGTGGACGGGAAGAAGTGCAAGACGGGTCTGCCCCTGAAGTCCGGTCAGCGAGTGCTCGTGAACATTCCCGAGCCCGAGATCATGAAGCTCACTCCCGAAAATGCACCCATCGATATCATCTACGAAGACGATCACCTGGCGGTGGTGGACAAGCCGGCCGGCCTGGTGGTTCATCCATCCGCGGGCCACGGCACAGGAACCTTGGTGCACCTGCTTCTTCATCATCTGGATAGTCTGTCGGGTATCGGCGGCGTGCAGAGGCCGGGCATCGTGCATCGATTGGACAAGGACACCAGCGGTCTGATCCTGGTGGCTAAAAACGATCTTGCCCATTGGCGACTCTCTGAAATGCTGGCTGCGCGGGAAATCCGGCGGGAATACTTGGCCCTGGTTTGGGGTGAGCTGCCCCAGAAAGAGGGTATTATTCAGGGGAATATCGGCCGGGATCCACGGCACCGGCAACGCATGGCCGTGCTTGAGGAAGGTGGCAAAGAGGCCAGCACCGGATACAGGCGGTTGAACCACTTCCTCGAATTCGACTATATTCGCTTGGCCCTGAAGACGGGACGGACCCATCAGATCCGGGTTCACCTCAATTCGATCGGACATCCCGTTCTCGGCGACCCTCTCTATGGGGGACGGCGTCGGAAAACGGGCGGGCTTTTGCGAGCTGATCGTGAGCGGGTGAAGGAAATGCTTGTGATCCTGCAGCGTCAGGCCCTGCATGCCGCGAGTCTTGTCTTCCCGCATCCTGCAGAGAATCGTGAAATGGTTTTTGAATCCCCGTTGCCGGATGATTTCGCGCGGGTTCTGGAAATTCTCACTGAGAGTACAAATCGAAGCAAGGAGACTTCATGAATGTAAAGGTGCGTGAAGAGGGAGATGTCACCGTGCTGGAGATCAGCGGAAAGATCATGGGCGGTCCGGATGCAGAGCAGTTCCATGGCCTGATCAAGAAACTTCTGGCCGATGGCAAGACCAAGCATCTTGTGAATCTCGGCCGAGTGAATTGGATCAATAGTACGGGCCTGGGCATCCTCATTGCCGGCTACACCTCGGTCAAGGACGACGGCGGCCAGTTCAAGCTGCTCAACGTCTCCGAGCGGATCGATTCGATCCTCATGGTCACCAAACTCGCAGGAATTTTCGATTCCTACGATGACCTTGAGTCAGCCCTGGCAAGTTTCCAGGACTGATGAGCGGCGAAACCCAGAACGGAACGATCCATCTGGAGATCCCCAGCGATTTCCGCTGGTTGGACGTGCTCAACGCCAGCCTCATGGCGGTGGCCGAGGAGATGCAGTGGAATCGCGACTTCACCAATGAAGTCTCCATCGCGGCCATTGAAGCGGCCAGCAACGCCGTGGAGCATGGCAACGGCATGGATGCGACCAAGCGGGTCTGCATGCGCATTCGCGTGAGCGGCGGCAAGTTCTTGCTGGGGGTTTGCGATGACGGCCCCGGTGTGGATCCCTCGGTGCTCGATCGTCCCCTTCCCAGTCCCGACGATCTTTCCCTGCGCGGTCGAGGCTTCTCCATCATGAAAGCCCTCGTGGACGATATCCGCTTCCTCAAGAGTCCCGATGGGAGATTCCTCCTGGAGTTGGAAAAAGCGCTGCCTGAGCCCGGCGAGGCGGAATGAGTGGCGACGCAGCCCAGGGGCGCGTCTTGGCCATCGATCCGGGCGAAGTGCGTGTGGGAATGGCCCTGGCCGATCCCGAAGGCATCACGGCTCAGGGACTTGAAACCTTCGTGCGCGGGCAGGGGAGTCTTCTCGATTTTATCGAAGATCTCATTCGCGAAAAGGGCGTTAGCCTCATTCTACTTGGATATCCCCTTCATATGGATGGAAGCGTGGGCGACCGAGCCCTTGATTCCGAGCGCTTTCGCGATATCCTTTCCGAGCGTTTTGGGCTTCCCGTGATCTTGCGTGACGAACGCCTGACCACGGTGGAGGCACGAAAAGCTTTTCCCCCGGGCTCCAAGAAAGACTGGGATTGCATCGCCGCCACGCTGATGTTGCAAACCTATCTCGACCAGGCTGGTAAGGCATGAGACGCCGGCTCAAGGGCAATCGCCTAGTGCTGATCCTTTTGGTCCTTCTGGCCATCGACCTCGTTGCGGTCCTGTGGGCATCCTGGACGCTGGTGCCGCCGGGCAGCGGTGAGAAGGTATTGGTCAAGATCCCCCAAGGGCTCAGTTCCACCCAAATCGCCGACAGTCTCGAAGCTAGGGGAGTGCTCAAGGGCACGCGGCTGTTTCGCCTAGCTCTGCGTCTTGGCGACGACAATTTGAAGGCCGGGCGCTACCTTTTTCGCACACCCCAGGCGCCTGGGCGGGTGCTGTCCAAATTGCGCCGCGGCGCGACCGAAAAAACCTGGCTGCGCATCCCCGAGGGCCTTTGGATGGATGAAACCGTGGGGCTCATCGCCCGACAGCTGGATCTGGATTCGCTCAAGCTGAGCCAGCAAATTCGACAAGCTCATACCTACAATTACGAATTCCTGGAAGGCGCCGGCGATCTGGAGGGTCTTTTGTTTCCCGACAGTTATGCCTTCGAATACCCAGTCAGTGAGGAGGATGTTCTCCCCCGCCTCCTAGGTCGTTGCGATGAGGTGCTGCGTCGTTTGCGCGATACCTATTCCCTGGAAGAGACCGGCCTGAGTTTACGTGAGTGGATCGTCCTCGCCTCCATCGTCGAGGCCGAAACCATGCTGGATTCCGAACGGGAGCAGGTGGCGGCGGTCTATCGAAATCGCCTGGCACTGGGAATGAAACTGGAAGCGGATCCCACAGTTATTTATGGCCTGGGCGTTCG
>JACNKJ010000308.1 GCA_014382085.1 bacterium | reverse complement strand
GGCGGGTCCACCGTTTCTGGCCTGAGCGAGCCCGCAATAGGTATACCCCTGAAACGAGATCCATCGGCAGGGGCAATGCATGTCGCCTTCCCGGTTCCATATTTCGACCCATCCAGGCAATTCGCCGGCCACGGATATCGAGCAGTTCAAGGTCTGCCTCATTCGCCCCATCTCTTATGTAGAAACTCAGCGTTGTGCCCGCCCGAATTGGATTAGGTGAGCTGAGCCAGGCGAAAGAAGCGTGGACGCCATCGACTCCGGTAGAAATAGGCACAAGATCGAAATCCGCCTTCGTCCATGAAGTGCCCACTGTCACCTGCCTCTGAGCGGATTCGAATCCATCACAGGCCACACTCAAATTGAAACTGCCGTCATCGGTGAGTCGGTGATACTGGCCGAAGCGCGCCTCGGTCAGTCGAGGACCAACCTCGTCGCCGTGCATTTCTTCTATGCGAACTTCCGCCACCAATGGATTCCCATTCACGGCATTGCGAACCGAACCGAAGATTCCGGGTCCGTCCAGTGTTCGTTCGAATAGGTACTCGCTGCCGCGGGCCACACGGACTGCGATGGTGTCCACGTTTGAGCCTGTCCACCAACAATGGTCCGAGATTTCCATGATGTAGGTGATGATCCCCGTGTTGCCATAGACCCAACATTGCTCCTTGGGCAGGGAATCCCAAGTGAAGATGGAGGAGAAGCTGTAGCCATTGTGATCCTTGGTGCGGCTGGCCCAACGCGAGGCGATGTCCGATGCGATGTCGTAGTCGGGGCTGTTCCCCCAACCATGTTGGCTCACCCAGGGGTAGAAAACGTAGTTGTCCCAAGTGATGGATACCGGCGAGTGATAATCCACGACGAGTAGCGGGCGTTCTTCCAAGATGAAATCTCGCAGAGCCTTCGTCTCCGGCTCGGAGAAGGGGTAAGGTCCTTTGTATTTCTGTGAAGCCGGATCGGTATCCTCGTTGTCTTCCCAGAACCAATCCCAATTCCGATTGAGATCCACACCGTCGCCGGGGAAATCAATCTGTTCGTTGCCGTTGTTGTCGCGAAGAGTTTTTCGCCAATCTTGCCAATTGGGGAGATCGTCAAATACGTAGCGATGCCCATCAATATTCACAATAGGAATGAAGCATAGATCCAGGTCATTAACCCAAGCAGTCGACACGGGATCGCTTCCATAGCTCAAGAGCAATCGCTCGATGGTCTTCATAATGGCGCCCGTGCCGTTGCATTCGTTGGCATGTTGAGCCGCGTGCAGGAGCAATCGCGGCTCGGCCTCGGGGGTTGATGCATTGTCGGAGACTCGGGCCATGAGAATGGATTCACCCAAGCCGCTGGCGCCGATACTTTCTACGTGGAAGATGTCCGGGTACTGAAACTGCCAGGCGGCAAACTGGGCGGTGATATCGTCCATGCGCCAATAGCGGGGATCGGGCTCTTCGGCATGAGTCAAGGCAGGCAAGGCCACTGCCATGAGAAGTAAGACGCGAAGGCGCCTTATGAGTCGAGGATTGCGCATCGCGCCCCTTTCAAACATGGAACAAGCAATTATAACAGAATGATCAGGCCCTGCGGTTGAGATTTGATCTAAAGCAGACCCACTCCATGCCGCTCCCGATCCTCATAGGAACAGTGGCCCTTTTCTACGTGTCCGCGATAACAAGCTTCGAGTGTTTCCGCATAAATCTGCTCGAGTGATCGGCATAGCTCTGGGCGGTTGAGCCACGCTCCTTTTTCGTCCACACAGGGATCGGTATCTAGAGGGAAATCCTTCCCCCTGAATACTCCGAACAGCCTCACCTGGGATGCATCAAGTTTTTCTCCATCCAGAGTTTCAATCAAGCCACACAGCGTATCGGAGAAGTAGTGCTGCAACAGCGGCTTTTCTCCACCCCTACTAGGCAACTCAATTCTGGCTTCATATGTATAGGGAATGCTTTTGTCGTACTTGGATCGTGGTCCGAGAATTTTCCTCATCAGTCCCATGGCCCCTCCACTGTTTCACCATTTGGAAACTTACTGCATTAGGACCATCTGTCAAGGCCATGAAAAAGCCCCGGGGATCCTTCCCCGAGGCCAAAGCTTGCCACAGAGCGCTCCGCTGGGTGGTTAAGCTACAGTTTGTCCTTCATGGACTTGAGAGGGCGCACGCGGACTGTGCGGGAAGCAGGCTTGGGCTTCTGCTTGACCATCTCACCAGAGAAGGGATTTCGGACCAGCTTGCCACCACGGACAGCGGGCTTCTTCACCAGGGTCATCTTCATGAGTCCCAGGAAATTGAACTGGCCATGCTTCTTGACGTTCTTGACCATCACGTTGGTCAATTCGTCACAGACCGCGACCACGTCTTTCCGGGTGAAGCCGGTTTTCTCGGCTACGGCCTTGTAGACTTCGTTCTTTGTGGGCGGCTTCGCCGGAGCGGCGGCCTTCTTCGTCGCCTTCTTCTTTACAGGCATGGATTGTTCTCCTTTGTTCACGTCTTTGGGATAATCTCCCGAACGCCAAGATAATAGGCAAAGTCGCATTCTTGGCTAGCAAAAAGTGCTATTTTTCAAGGAAAAATGCGACTTTCATACCGACATGAAGGATCATATGCAGGCACTCCTTCATCTGCTAGTCTCCGAGTATGAAGCCTAAAATCATCGTTGTAGGTGCGGGGCCTGCCGGCCTGCTTGCCGCCGGTCGAGCTGCACAGCTCGGCGCAGACGTGCTCCTATTGGAGAAGATGCAAAGGCCCGGACGCAAGTTGCGCATCTCCGGTAAGGGTCGCTGCAATATCACCAACACCCTGGAAATGCCTGAATTCATGCGGGAATTCGACAAGAAGGGACGCTTTCTGCGCCCGGCATTCTCGCAGTTTTTCTCCAAAGACATCCTTTCGCTGCTCGCAAAACTTGGCGTTGAGCACAAGGTCGAAAGAGGCGGACGGGTCTTTCCCGCCTCCGATCGTGCGCAGGATGTGGTGGATGCGCTCCAACGTTGGATGCTCGGAACCGGTGTGAAAATGCAAACCGAAGCTGCCGTACGGGACATCATCATTCGGGATGGAAGGATTGCCGGCGTCGTGGGTAAATCCGAAGAGCATGCCGCCAACGCGGTGATCCTGTGTATGGGTGGAGCTTCTTACAAAGGCACGGGCAGCAGCGGTGACGGCTACGCCATGGCCAAGACGGCCGGCCACAGTATCGTGCCGATTCGTCCTGCGCTGGTCCCCCTGCTCACATCGGACCACGCGGCATCAAGGCTGCAGGGTCTGAGCCTTCGCAATGTGGAAGTTTCGATTTGGGTCGGGAATAAGAAGAAGGCCAAGTCACGCGGTGAAATGATTTTCACTCATTTTGGTGTGTCCGGCCCTCTGGTTCTCCGATTGAGTCGTTTCGCGGTTGATAGCCTGGCCGCCGGGGAGCCTGTCGAACTGGTCATCGACCTTAAGCCAGCCCTGGATCACGCAGCGCTGGACCGCCGGCTTCTTCGTGACATCGACGCTCACGGCAAACGTTTTTTTGAAACACTGCTCGGGGATCTCTTGCCGCGAAAGCTCATACCCGTTTGTATCGACGCATCGGGTATCCCTGCAAAATGCCCCGCGCATCAAATTACAGGCGAGCAGCGCAAACAATTGCGCGTTTGGCTCAAGGAGTTTCGCCTGAAGATCACAGGCTGTCGGCCGCTCAACGAGGCTATCGTCACCGCGGGCGGGGTGAATCTGAAGGAAGTGAATCCCAAAACCATGGAGTCACGCATCATGCCCGGGCTCTATTTTGCCGGCGAGTTGCTGGACATTGACGCTCCCACCGGTGGCTACAATATCCAGGCGGCTTTTTCTACCGGTTGGCTCGCAGGGAATTCGGCGGCGCAGGAGAATGCTCGCCCATAGAGTTTTGCCCACCTTGTAAACTGCGTGTCAGCTCACTATTATCTTGAACGAAAGCATCGCCAGAGATTTCA
>JACNKJ010000332.1 GCA_014382085.1 bacterium | reverse complement strand
GCGGTGGGCTGGTTAATGGGTGGCCTTCCTCCTAGTTTGCTGAGGCGGTGTACTCCCCAGTTTCACGCCATGCGTCTACCCTATGGTTCCCATCACCATCAGTACCCTCGGCGGAAGCGACAAGGGAACCCCACTCCAGCGATTCGTGCTGGCCGTTTGCTTCGTGCTGGATATCGCCATCATGTACTCGAGTCTCGGCCTCCTGGCCGCCGCCACAGGTGGCGCTTTCGGCCAGGCTACACAGACCCCCATCTTCGCCGGTATCGTCGCCGTGATCATCGGCGCCATGGGACTGTCCATGGCCGGGCTCTTCGACATCCAAATTCCCAGTGGCCTCACCAGCAAGATGGGCGGAGCCAAGACTGGCTTCCTGGGACCCATCCTCATGGGCATGGCCATGGGACTCATCGCCGCTCCCTGCGTGGGACCGGTGCTCATCGTGCTGCTCACCTGGGTGGCCCAGACCGGCAGCCTCTTCATGGGATTCTGGTTGCTCTTCACCTTCGCGGTGGGCCTGGGAATGCTCTTCCTGGCCCTGGGCACCTTCAGCGGCCTGCTCACGGCTCTTCCCGGCGCCGGTGGCTGGATGGATCAGGTGAAGCACTTCTTCGCCCTGGTGCTCTTCGCCCTGGCCCTCTACTTCCTCAAGCCCTACCTGCCCGGCTGGATGCTGACTCTGGCCTTAGGCTTGGCCCTGGTCTTCAGCCTTAGCGCATGGGGAGCCCTCAAGCCTCTGGGCGAGGATGCCGGTGCCAAGGAAGGCATGGGCAAGGGACTCTCCAGGTTGCTCTGGATCCTAGGTGTGGTGCTGGCCATTCTCGGCGGCATCAAGGGATTCGCACCGGGCCTGCTGCCTTCGGGCGGCGGATCGTCGGCCGTGGAAACCGCAGAGGCTCATCAGGAACCCTTGTGGATCTGGGATGAGACCGCGGGCTTCGCCCAGGCCGCCGCCGAGGGCAAACCGGTCATGATGGATTTCTGGGCCGAGTGGTGTGTGGCCTGTAATGAGCTGGATCACTTCACCTACAACCAGCCCCAGATCCTCGACCTTGCGGAAGACCTCGTCTCGATTAAAATGGACATGACGAAAAACTCCGCGGAAAACAAAGCCATTCTGAATAAATACGAAGTGTTCGGCATGCCCACGGTGATCTTCTTCGATTCCACGGGCAAAGAACTCGAGCGCTTCTCCGGATTCATCAGCGCGGACGACATGGCTCCCTACATGCAGCGCGCGCTGGCCACGAAGTAATAAAAGCGAACCCTCAAAAGCTCAGGAGTGAACCATGAGTGATGTTCTCGAAGTAAAAGACGACAATTTCGAAGCCGAGGTCATGCAGAGCGAACTGCCTGTGATCGTGGATTTCAGCGCCGCCTGGTGTGGACCCTGCAAGAAGCTCGATCCCATCATCAAGGAACTGGCCGGCGAATACGACGGCAAGGCCAAGATCGTTCACATCGACGTGGACAGCGCCCGCGAGACGGCTATGAAGTTCGGCGTCATGAGTGTGCCCACCGTTCTCTACATGAAGGGCGGCGAAGTGAAGGACACGCAGATCGGACTCATCCCCAAAGAAAAGATGGTCGAGAAACTCAACGCCATCATGTAGGCAACAAAGCTGCGTCTTGAAGAAGGCGGGCCCCAGGGGCCCGCCTATTTTTTCGCGACAAGGACCTTCCTCAACTCGAAGACCTGCTTTTTCACGTGGCCCAGACGAGCGAGGGTTGGTTCAATCGTTACCGTATTCACATATCCCATTTTACTTGAGAGGTAATACAACTTCTCCAATTCACTGAGGGAATCCATGGATTCCGCAATAGACTTACCCGAAACATTCCCATCGTTTCTCGAACTATCCTCGTCGAGTTTCTGGTGTAGACATGTGGCAGCTTGTCGCATTTGACGCTGTAATTCCGTGGACTTCTGTTGCGGAAGGGAATCGGCAAACCTGTGTACATCAGTGGCAAGTTTCCGAGCTTCCTTCCATACTCGTACTCGCTGATTGTTCTGCATAGTAGTGCTCCTTTCCCTTACCTACCCCACATTGCAATCCAACGACCAATTCAAGTTTTTTTTGACTCAAGTCACAATTCTGGCACTGAGATCGTATTCCGAGGTAAGCTCGTGCGGAAAGGACGCCCGTGTGAACCTGCCTTCGAATCTGAGTCAAAACCTTCGCAATCGCCGCCAGGCATCGCTGCTTACCCGTGCTCGCGCGGGTGACGAGCGCGCATTCCGGCGGCTCTATCGCGAACTCCACCCGCCGATAGTCCGGTACCTGGCCCGGCGTTTGCGCTCTCCCGAAGATGTGGAAGACCTGACCAGTCGCGTCTTTCATCGTTTTCTTGAGAGTCTTCCCGATTTTCAGCCTAGCCGCGGCAGCGTCCGCGCCTGGCTTTTCGGAATAACACGCAACGCACTCATCGACCACTACCGGACCCGGCCTGAGGCCAAGGCCTCCCATGAAACCCTCGATTCATTGGCAGAACACGCAGGCGACCCCCGTCCCGACGCTCTCGATTCCCTGATCCAGGATGAAGAGGCGCGCATGGCCGATGGACTTTTACGCGGCCAACCCGCAGAGATCCGCGAAATGTTCGCCCTTCGCTTCGGCGAAGGTTTGAGCACGCGAGAGATAGCCCTCGTTCTGAATCTGAGTGAAGCGACCGTGCGCCAGCGATTCTCACGCATCATGCGTGATCTGAAGTCGCGCGATCGCGAGAGCGAAACAGACTCCTCCGCAGCGGGCACCGAACCCAGAAAAAGTGGCGAGGTGGATTATGCGATCGAATAAACTCAATCGGATTCTGCGCGACCGTTACCGCCAGGACGATACTTTCGAGCTGGACGGTAGCCGATTGGAATCCACGCTTCTCGCCTCCTATCGGAACCGTTACCCCCGAAAGAGGTGGAGCATGAATGGTCGTCCCGTTTTTCATCGCAGCTACGTTCTCGTGGCCGCATTGGCAGTGATTCTTCTGAGCATCGGCGCTTGCAGCATTCCCACGCAGTATGAAGCCGAACTGGGCAAGCAGCTAAGCATTCACATGGACCGGATGGAACCGGGCATGGAGATCAAACCGGCTCTGGATCGCTTGGGATCCTATGATGGCGTGGAAGATGTGAACGTAAATATGCGTATGTCGCCCGATGGAGGACTCATAGACTTGACCCTCTGGGGCAAGAATTTTGACACCGAGGCGATGATCGCGGAGCTGCGTCGAGACTTCCCGATTTTTGCCGACGCGGAAATCAGCGTGGAGCCCCTAAACAAGACCGTGAATGCGCCGCTCTATGAGCGCATGTGCCACGACATCTTCGGCATGGAATTCGATATTGTCGTGGACGGTCAGACGGAAGAGGAAATTCGCCAGCAGGTTCTCGAGCAGCTTTACGCCTCGGGATTTGAGGGCGATGCTCAGGTAGAAGTTCACATGGAGCGCGAAGACGGAATGGAAAAAGTGGAGATCATCATTGAAGCCGACTGTGAAGAGGAAGGCGGCGAGCAGTAGATCCTCCAGATGTATTCGAGAGAGCCCGGTCTCAGGACCGGGCTTTTTTATTGACGGGCAAGCAGCACCAGGGGACGAGGATCGGATAGCCCGTCGCGAACCGTGGTAGACTCCAGGACTTCACAGCCCCAGTCGTGGCAGATCTTGCCAAGAACTTCCCTCGTTGTTTCGGAATCATCATCTTGATGGCCTTCATAGATCAGCCACTTCCATGGAAGCTCGCCCACTCCCCGGGGAATGCCCACATGCTGCCAAGCAGCCAGGAAAAGGCATAGATTGTCGCCGTTCCCATTTGGCGTATGGGGAAGATCGGCGAGGAAGTTGTGACGGTCCGTGATCTGGGCGCCCATGAGATTCACCCGCCCCGCCCCCAACAACTGCAGTATCAGCTCCCCCCCCATGGCCACCTCGGGCAGATCCCACCCATAGGCATAGCCCGC
>JACNKJ010000145.1 GCA_014382085.1 bacterium | reverse complement strand
GTGAGGGCGGCCGCACCGTCGGCGCCGGCGTGGTTACGAAGATTCACGAATAAGGTCTAGTGGGCCGGCTTTGCTGGCCCCTTCGTTCGACAGGTGAGCAGGGCCCTTCAACAGTTAGGGCATGCTGGAGTAGCCGACCGACAGAGAGGTAGAGAATGTACACTGGCCAGAAGATTAAAATTAGGCTCAAGGCCTACGAGAGCGCGACGCTGGATCGGTCCGCCTTCGAGATCGTGCGCACAGCCAAGCGCACGGGCGCGGAGATTTCCGGACCCATTCCGCTTCCGACGCAGCGCACCCTTTACACCGTGTTGCGCTCGCCCCACGTAAACAAGAAGAGCCGCGAGCAGTTCGAGATGCGTATTCACAAGCGCCTCATCGAAATTACGAAATCATCCCCCCAGACCCTGGACGCGCTGACGAAGCTAGATCTTCCCGCTGGCGTGGACATTGAGATCAAGGTCTGAGGCCAGTGCCCGGACAAGGAAAGACTGGAGTCGAAATGGCGAACGCAACGCTTTACGACGCGAGCGGCAAGAGCAAGGGGAATTGCGATCTCCCGGCGGAGATATTCGCCCAGGAAATCAATGGTCACCTGCTCTATGAGGCCGTTAAAAATTATCTGGCGAATCAGCGCTCAGGCAACGCCCATACCAAGGATCGTTCTGAGATCACGGGTTCCACCGCGAAGCTGTATCGCCAGAAAGGCACGGGTCGTGCCCGCGCCGGTTCGGCCAAGTCGCCCACCCGCTACGGCGGTGGTACGGCTTTCGGGCCCAAAACTCGGGACCACTCTTACAAGATGCCCAAGAAGGCCCGCAGGAGAGCGCTCTTATCCGCGCTCAGCGATCGCGCTTCCGAGGGAAACATCCTCGTGGTCGAAGACCTGAGCATGGATGAGCCCAAAACCCAGGCCTTCGTCGGCCTGCTGAAGGAAATGGGTCTGACCAAGGATAAGGTCCTGTTGGTCATGGACAACTACGACATCAACGTGAGCAAGTCCGCTCGCAACGTGCGCGATCTCGACTTCATCGTCGGTCGCGAGCTCAATGCCTATCAGGTGCTTTGGGCGGACAAGATCGTTATGACCTCCTCCGCATTGGAGCAGGTCAAGGAGGTGTTCGGATCGTGAGCGACCTTCACCAGATCATTCGCCGCATTCTTCAGACCGAGCGCAGCAGCGCGCTCATGGCGCACAACAAATACGTTTTCGAAGTGGACCGCCGCGCCGACAAACCGCAGATCAAGCGCGCTGTCGAAGCCATGTTCAAGGTCACCGTGTCCGACGTTCGTACCATGAACGTTCGCGGAAAGATCAAGACCATGGGTCGTTTCAGCGGTAAGCGTCCAGACTGGAAGAAGGCAGTTGTCACGCTGGCCGAGGGCAACACCATCGACATGGTCGGTGAGATCTAGTCCCGAGCCGCGAGGAGAACGGTAATGGGTATCAAGAAATTTAAGCCGAAGACACCGACACTGCGTTATCGCACGGTTTCGGACTTCGCAGAGATCACGACGGACAAGCCTGAGAAGTCCCTTATGGAGCCCCTCAAGAAGAGCGGCGGCCGTAACAACAAGGGGCGGATCACCATGCGCCGTCGTGGTGGCGGTCACAAGCGTCAGTATCGTCGTATCGACTTCAAGCGCCACGACAAGGCTGGAATCCCGTCGACGGTGAAGACCATCGAGTACGATCCCAACCGCTCGGCGCGCATCGCCCTCTTGCTTTATGCGGACGGCGAGAAGCGATACATCCTCGCGCCCAACGGGCTGCAGGTGGGCGACAGCCTGCTGGCCGGTCCCGAGGCCGAGATTCGCACCGGCAACGCGCTGCCCCTGCGCAGCATTCCCACGGGTAGCCTGGTGCACAACATTGAGCTTCGCATCAGCAAGGGCGGACAGATGGCCCGCGGTGCCGGCGCCTACGCTCAGCTCATGGCGAAAGACGGCGAATACGCCCACATGCGCCTGCCCAGCGGTGAAGTTCGGCTGGTGCATCAGAACTGCTACGCGACCATGGGCCAGGTGGGCAACCTGGATCACGAGAACGTGGTTTCCGGTAAGGCTGGCCGTTCGCGCTGGTTGGGAAAGCGTCCCAAGGTGCGCGGCGTTGCCATGAACCCGGTGGATCACCCCATGGGCGGCGGTGAAGGTAAGACGTCGGGCGGCGGACATCCCGTCTCTCCCTGGGGCCAGCCTTCCAAGGGCTTCAGGACTCGCAGAAACAAGGCCACGGACAAGTTCATCGTCCGTCGCCGCTACGGTAAGTAAACCAGGAGGAAGGGACTTTTGGCACGTTCCCTCAAGAAGGGCCCCTTCATTGACGAGCGCCTTCTGGGCAGGCTCGAGAAGATGAACGATTCGGGCAAGAAGACCGTTGTGAAAACGTGGGCTCGTCGGAGCGCGATCTCTCCGGAGTTCGTCGGCCACACAGTCGCGATCCACAACGGCAACAAGTTCATCCCCGTCTATGTGACCGAAAACATGGTGGGGCACAAGCTGGGTGAGTTTGCGCCGACGCGGACTTTCCGGGGCCACAGGAAAAAGGACTAAAGAGCGGGCCTGGCGCGCTATAAGCGTTCGCCGGCTCTTGGAGGTTTGACATGCCTGGAAAGGCCAGCGCCACATTCATTCGCATCTCGCCGAGTAAGGCGCGTCAGGTTATTAACCTGGTTCGAGGACAGAACGTAAGTGAGTCCATGGAGATGCTGAAGCACATGAACAAGAAGGCCGCACAGCCTGTTTACAAGCTGCTGCAGTCGGCTGCCGCCAACGCTTTGCACCTGTCCGACGAGGAAAATCCTGTCGACGTGGACAAGTTGACGGTCAAGGAAATCTACGCGAACGAAGGTCCGACTATGAAGCGGATCCGACCTCGCGCCCAGGGACGCGCATTTCGCATCCGTAAGCGGACAACCCACATCCACGTGGTAGTCGGCGAATAAGGAGGACCGTTTTGGGTCAGAAGACTCATCCCACAGGCTTTAGGCTCGGGATCATCAAGACCTGGAATTCTCGTTGGTACGGCGGGAAGAAGTATGCGGATTGGTTGAATGAGGACATCACCATTCGCCGCTTCATCACGCGTCGTCTTTCCAGGGCCGGCATCGCCCGCGTGGCCATCGAGCGCCAGAAGGGTAAAGTCACGGTGAACATCCACACCGCCCGGCCGGGCATTGTTATCGGCCGCAAGGGCGCCGAGGTGGATTTGCTCCGCGACCAGCTCAAGCATCTGACGGGCAAGCAGGTCTTCCTTAATATCAAGGAAGTGAAGCGCCCCGAGCTCAACGCCAAGCTGGTGGCCGAGCATATCGCCGATCAGTTGGTGGGCCGCGTAAGCTTCAAGCGCGCCATGAAGAAAGCTCTGACTTCTGCCATGCGCATGGGCGCCAAGGGCATCAAGATTCAGTGCTCCGGTCGCCTGAACGGCGCCGAGATCGCGCGCACCGAGCTCTATCGCGAGGGTGAGGTTCCCCTTCACACCCTGCGCGCCGATATCGATTACAACACCGCGACGGCCATTACCACTTTCGGTACGGTCGGAGTGAAGGTCTGGATCAATCACGGGGAGATCTTCCCCAAGGAGTTCAAGAAGGAACTCCGGAGCCAGGTTCAGGAGGCCATCTAAGTCATGTTGATGCCCAAGCGAGTAAAGCACCGCAAGGTCCAAAAGGGTAAAAGGCGCGGCTTCGCCTATCGTGGCTCCACGATCTCTTTCGGACAGTTCGGACTCCAGGCCCAGGAAGTTTGTTGGATCACCAGCCGGCAGATTGAAGCCGCTCGTGTTGCCATCACTCGTCACGTGAAGCGTGGCGGAAAGCTTTGGATCCGCATTTTTCCGGATAAGCCCATCACCATCAAGCCCGCCGAAACCCGTATGGGTAAGGGTAAGGGTAGCCCGGAGTACTGGGTTGCCGTGGTGAAGCCCGGACGCATTATGTTCGAGCTGGAGGA
>JACNKJ010000330.1 GCA_014382085.1 bacterium | reverse complement strand
GGGATGGATACGGTGGAGTGGTATGCAAAAATGCTCCGCAACCATCAAAGCTGAAGTCGCGACCAATACCCTCGGGGAATCCGGCGACCTGATCGGCACCAAACTTCATGCGATAGAGCACCAGCATGGGAACCCGGGCCCCGCGGTGCCTAATTTGGGGATCCAGCAGAACACCCGAGTGGAGATCGTGACCACTGCGCTCATAGATCACCTGATCCCGGGGCAGCACCGTCAGAAAGGAATCCACTTCGGTCTGGCCCCAATCGCGCAGGCTCTCATCCAGGCGAATCGCGCCCTGGCCGTCGAAGATCATGATCTGGTTGCGGGCCTGGGCACCGATATCGCGGGGCGCTTGTTCGAACATGGGATCGTCCACCACGAAGCTTTTCACGTACTCGCTGCGCACCAGATCTTGAGCCTCCTGGCGCACCTGGCTTTCCAGCAGACTACGCGCGGCTTGTACCCGCTGGATGGCGGCCCGCTCGGAACCGTCTTCCAGCTGGCGTAGCACTTCGCGGGCGCCCAGAACCCCGATTAGAGCGGTGGGCAGCAGGGCTACCAAAAGGAAGGAGCCCAGTAGCCGGGCCTGGAAACCGAACTCGAGACCTCGGCGACGGGCCTGGCCGGGTGGAATACCCGCGGCGGCAAGGAGCAGATCCAATAAGACCAGAAACGCCACGGCAGCCAGATAAAGGGAGTTTCTCGACAGCACCGCCATGAGCCGCGCCGGCAGACCGCGTTCGCGCAAACTTGCAGGGCGGGGCAGGGGAGGATGCTCGCGAGGCAGATCCAGAACCAGAGCGCCTAGATTGCCTAGGGGATCGAGCAACGCCGTTTCGCCACGCAGGAATACCTGGCCGCTTGGGTCCGTAATCTCATGAATGCGGATGTCGCGGCCGCGGCCAAATGGCGGAAGTAGATCGGGCCGGGCGGGAGCGTCCCCCACCTGATGGAAACTGCGAAGCACGCCCCGAGGGCCGTAGATGGCAAAGGCGCCAGGTCCCGCCAGGGTCTTGAGTTGACTCCGGCTCCAGAGGGACAGGGCAAAACCCGGCTCGGGATTTCCCCCCGAGGCCAGAATGCTTCGCAACTCACGATCCCCGGAGATCTCCCCGAGCACTCGCCGCAGCAGCAAGCGTCGCCCCATGCTTCCGCCGGCTTCGTCTTCCTGGTTTTCCAGAGCGATCAGATAACGATCCTGGGTCTTTTCTTGGACGTCCTGGCTGAGGAAGACCATGGAGATCACCAGAGGTAGAAGTAGCCAGATCAAGCCTGCAGCCCGGCTCCGACTCGTGGACGGCACCCATGCTGCCAAGGCCAGGGATAGCGCCGCCATGAACATGAAGGCGCTCTGCCAAATCAGGGCCGAGGCCAAGATCAAGGCGAGAAGCACGCTCACCCTGGATGGCATCGTCAAAGCTCGCCAAGCCCGGCGCGCTTCGGGAAGCAGCAAAAGTAGAAGCGTCAGCTGAACAAAAAAGATGCCCAAGTAAAGGGTGGCCCCGGTGGCGGAGGGCAAGAGTCCTTCGAAAAGCAGAGGACCCGAGCTATTGCTCAGGATGAGTTCAGTCAGTCGGTATCCCGCGGCGAGAATGGCCAGAGGAATGAGGAAGGCCATGCTCACCGCCAGAGGCGATCTACTTAGCGGCGCTCGCTCCGGCTCAAGTCGCCGCAAAATGAAGAAGGCCACGAATAGGATGAGCCCGCTGAGCAAGAGATCGCCGGGACTGGTCAGCATGCCCCCCAGACCGGGTAGGGAGAAAGTGCGGGGATCGAAAAGATCTCCGCCAAAGCTCACCAGGGCCAGAGCTCCGCGAAGCAGAAGCGCGCCGCCTAAAAGCCCTGCGGCCGTTCCCGCAAATCTGAGTGGGCGGGGAATCTCCGGACGGAAGAGCAGAAGCAGGCCGAGGATGAGAAGTGGCAGGGCTACCCAGAACGGCTCGCGGGATGCCTCGCCACGAAGTGAAAGTTGCGTATCGGACAGACGATATAGTCGACCGAAACGCTGCCCCGATAGGCTGAGCAGCGCGCCGCCCTCTTCCACCTGGATATCTACGGTCCATGGCTCATGCACGTCGAGAAGCAAGGAGCCACCCTCCATGGGCAAGATGCCCAACTCGCCCTTCCACAAAGTGAGGGGCCCGGGGCCCTCCGCGCCGTCGGTGCGAAGCAGGGGAAGATCGAGCAGCCAGAGCGATCCGTCGGTGGCGGTGAGAGACAGACTTAAAATGCGGAAGACCCCGTAAGACCTCAGGCTGAGTCGCGGCGCTTCGCTTCCGCCGGGGAGCTCGCGCTCGGGGGGAAAGGACCAGCCCGCCCAGGCCAAGGCATCGCCATCCTTGATGCACTGAATGCCCAACCCTTGGAGCGGACCTTCCGTGGGTATGCGTCCCTGGAGGGACATGCCTTCCCTGTTTTCGGCGAGCAGTTCCTCGCCCATTTGGCGCAACTGGGCCAAGGCCGATTCCAGCTCCGGGGCCATGTTCGGCGGAATGATGGGGAGAACCCCACCCTCCTGGGCCGGTGCGCTCAGGGATAGCAGCAAGAAAGCGAGGAAAAGACTCAATCGTTTCATGGCGCCAATGCTTCCTGAAGAATCCAGCTGCCGGTTTTTAGCGTGATTTCACAAGCCAGCTGGCGCGGTGGAAGCGGATCCTCGGGCGAGGTCGGAGTCCAGAGAAAGAGCATGCTGAGGTGGCTGCCATCTTCGCTCAGATCCACTACCGAAACGCGCAGTACGCGACGGGCCTGGGGATATAGCCACGCGGCGATCAGAGCCCTCGCCTGATCGTGCCCGTAGAGGCCGTCCACCACCCCCGCCTCCAAAAGCATAAGGCGCAAGCGCTCGGCGGGAAAATGACGGGCGAGGGCAGCCAGATCCCCCTCCGACAACAGGGATTCCAACTCCTCGGCGGCGGCCAAGGCCGAAGCGTCGCCTCGAAGAGCCTGCTGCCAACTGGGTGTGGCGGGAAGGGAATTGTCCTGGGCCAAGGCGGCAAGGGCCAGGAAGCTAACCGCAATAATGGAAAGGCGCATAGGAGCATCCTACAAGGTGGCGCCGGATGGGTGCCATAGAAAAGGGGGCCCCGCGGGGGGGCCCCCAATATAGCGAATGAAAATCCCTAGTTGTTCGTGGCCAGCTTGCGCTGACGGCGAGCCTGCATGGCCGCCTGCCACTCCACCAACACAGGGCTGGCGATGAACAGCGAGGAGTAGGTACCCACCAACACGCCGACCATCAGCGCGAAGGCGAAGTCGTGGATCACGGGTCCTCCGAAGAAGAAGAGGAAGAGCACCACGATCAAGGTGGTCACACTGGTGATCACCGTACGGCTGAGAGTCTGGTTGACGCTCTGGTTCACGACCACGGGGTAGGCTTCGGCCCGGCTGCGGGAACGCAGATTCTCACGAATTCGGTCGAAGACCACGATGGTATCGTTGAGCGAGTAACCCACAATGGTTAGCAGCGCGCCCAGAATGGTCAGGTTGATCTCCTTGCCCAGCAGACTGAACAGACCCAGGGTGATGACCACGTCATGCACCAGGGCGACAATCGCCGCGATGGAGAACTTGAACTCGAAACGCCAGGTGATGTAGAGGATGATCCCCAGCAGCGAGTAGACGATGGCCCAAAGAGCCTGCGTCCGAAGCTCGGCGCCGATTTTGGGTCCTACTTTTTCCTGACTGATTTCCACCACAGGATTATCCGGGAAGGCCGCGCGAATCGTGTCGGCCAACTGTTTCTGCACGGCGTCTCCGCTGAGATCCTCGGCCAGTGGCGCAAGTTCGTCACCTTCGGCCTGGAGGATGATCAGAACTTCATGGTGCGTGCCGAAATCCGACACCTGACCACCGCTCAAACCGCCATCATCAAGAACCTGGCGAATGGTGGACAGATCCACATCGTCCTGGAACTGCACGATGAACTTGTAGCCACCCTTGAAGTCGATGCCGTAGTTGAG
>JACNKJ010000278.1 GCA_014382085.1 bacterium | reverse complement strand
CTTCCCACTTCTTCCGCATGGCTGGGTCCAACCAGAACCATGAGCCGGTCGCCGAGTTTCCCGGCTACGGCTTCGATGGCGTCGGTGAGAGGTCGTCCCGTTTCGGGATCCAATCCCTTGGACGCGAGTATCCAGGCGGCCTTGGGAGGCAGGGCTGGACTGTTCTTGAGTCGTGTGGAAACTTCTCGAATGACCAGACTGGGAACAACGATCAACAAGGCATCGGCGCCTTGGATACAGGCGTCCAGATCGGTGCTGGCCATTATTTCTGGGGGCAGGGAAATGCCAGGGAGGTATTTTCGATTTTCACCATCGGCGATAATGGGATCGATTTCTTCGGCCAGATGACCCCAAAGCCGGACCTCATTACCAGCCTCGCAAAGAGACTTCGCCAGGGCCGTGCCCCAGCTTCCGCATCCCAATATAGCAATACGGGACACTAAGCCTCCTTCCCGCGGATCTTGAATCGGGGTTCCTCGCCCTTGAGTATCCTCCCGATGTTAGATCGGTGACGATACCACACCAAGGCGGCCACGAAAAGGGAGGCAAAGAGGATTATGGATTTTTCAGGATATAGGATCCAGAGGGCGACTGGCAGTGCCAGTGCACCCATAAGACTGCTCATAGAAACCATGCGGGCGATGAGCATGGTGATCACGAAAACGGCGAAGGCCAATCCCAGTGCGGCCGGAGCCAATCCCAGAAAAACACCAGCGCTGGTGGCAACTCCCTTGCCGCCGCGAAACCCTAAGTAAGGAGTGAAACTGTGCCCCAGGATGGCCAGGACGCCCGCTGAGAGCGAAATCCAGTCCGCTCCTGTAGGGAACAGGGTCTTGGCGAGAAAGATCACTGCCAGGCCCTTGGAGGCGTCCAAAAGCAATACGCCGATTCCCCAGCCGGGCCCTACCTGCCTAAACACATTGGATGCGCCCAGATTTCCGCTGCCCAAAGTCCGAATGTCGGTTTTTAGGACAATGTGTCCGGCCATGTAGCCGAATGGTATGCCTCCGATGAGATAGCTGAGCAGAAATAGGATCGCCAGGCTCATTTCAGCTCCTTGCGAGGTTTGAATCGCAAGCGGATGCGACTTCCCTCGAAGCTGAAGGCCTTACGGAACTGATTGACCATGAATCTGCGATAGTGCTCCGGAAACCACTCAGGATTGTTCACGAAGACCGCAAAAGTTGGCGGTGCCGTGGCCAGCTGGGTCGTGTAGTAAATCTTTCCGGTGCCGCCCTTGTAGTGATGAGGCGGTTTGAACGAAACCATTTCCTGAATGAAATCGTTGAGCTTGGATGTGGTGATCTTCCGTCCCCGCTCTTCATAAACGCGCCACGCGGTTTCCAGGACCTGGTGAATGCGCTGCTTGGTTTCGGCTGATACGAAAATTATGGGCGCATAGTCGATGAATTCAAGTTCCTCGCGAACCTTGGTGACGAACTCGCCAAGAGTTTCCGAGCTTTTGTCGAGCAAGTCCCACTTGTTCACGACCAAGACGATACCACGTCCCGCCTCGTGTGCGTAGGATGCGATCTTCTGATCCTGCTCGCCGATCTCTCGAGTGGCGTCGAGCACCAAGATGGTGACTTCCGCGCGATCTATTGACGAAAGGCTGCGAAGGTTGCTGTAGTACTCAAGGCGCTCTTTCACTCGGGCCTTCTTGCGAAGTCCAGCCGTGTCCACCAGAACGACATCTTTGCCATGCCACTTGATCATGCTGTCGACAGAGTCGCGGGTCGTACCCGGGATGTCACTGACGATCATGCGATCCACGCCGAGGATGGCATTGGTGATACTGCTTTTGCCCACATTCGGGCGGCCCACCATGGCAAGGTGCATGCGACGCTCAGCCTGGGGATCCATTTCTTCGGGCGGAAAGGTGTCTAGCAGACGATCCCAGAGTTCGTGGATGCCTTCTCCGTGAAGGGCTGAAACCGACATGGGCTCACCCAGTCCGAGGGAATAGAGATCATGAAGTTCATGACGATCTTCGATTCTTTCGACCTTGTTGGCCAGAAGCCAGACACGACTGGATTGGCGTCGCAGGATCTTGGCCACGGCAAGATCTTCTTCCGTGATGCCGGTGCGCACATCTATCATGAAAAGAACCAGGTTGGCTTCTTCCAGAGCTTCCAGAGCGCTGACTGTTGTTTTTTCCTTGAGCTCTTCACTGCCCATGGAAATGCCGCCGGTATCGATGAGGTAGAAGCGGCGATCGGCCTTCTCCACCACCGTCGTCAGTCGATCACGGGTAACACCCGCGCGCTCGTGCACTACGGCGATGCGCTGACCGGCCAGTCGATTGAATAGGGTGGACTTGCCCACATTGGGGCGCCCGACGATGGCGATAATATTTGAAAGGGACACCTGAAATGCGCTCCGGAAAGGGTTGTCATCCTTGACGATAGGAAACTATCGAGGCGGGATCAAAACTTCAAGAACTAATCCCCAAGTGGGATCGATTGCCCAATGATGTCAAGCAAGCCCGCTTCCGCAATGGCCACAGGCATGGGCACCGCGGCCCGGAAATCCTCGAGGCTGAGGTCGTCGAGAAAGAGTTCGGAGGCGTTGAGGGTATTGGGCGGAAGTAAAAGAAGGTCGAGATCCTCGGGAAGCTCCAAGGCTGCATCAAGTAGCTCCCGTCCAGGTAACAGTCCGCTCACCGTGATGCGACTTCCAAACAGCTTGTTGTCCAGAATCTTGATCTCAAATTCGATACCCGGAAGCGCCGCTAGAGTGTCTCTTAGATATTCCTCGAAGAGGATCTCGCCGAGTCTTCCCGTGAGAATGCCCACTCGTAGATCAGCTTGGGGTTTTTCCCAGCGAGCGGCCTCCGCCTTCACGGTCTCCACGAATTCCCGGCCCATGCCGATGCCATTGTCGATGAGCGGGAAGTCTTCGTATTCATCCTGGGAGGGGAATGCCCTGCCGGCAAGAAGGTAGAACTCGTCGGCCATGTACACGAAACGACAACCGTGCTCGGCATGAAATTCGGATTGAAATGCCTCAACTTGTTCTAGCGCGCGCGCCGCACCCGCCACGTCGAAACCCACAAGGTCGGTGAGTGTTTTTCGGTGATCGGTGAGCCCCACCGGCACAATTCCCAAGGAAGCCACGTCGGGGAAATAGGCCGCCAGGTCGCGGAGCGTCTTGTCGAGATGCTCTCCGTCGTTCCAGGCGGGCAAGAGAACCACCTGTGTGTGAAGGGTGATTCCCCCATCGATTAGCCGTCGGATAGTTTCATCCAGATTGCGGCTTCGCTTCAGGCCAAGAAGCTTGTTTCGAAGTGGCATGTCGGTGGCATGAACCGATAGATAGACGGGGCTCAACTGCTGACGGATGATGCGATCCAGTTCCCGTTCACGCGCCAGGGCCAGGGTGACGTAATTCCCGTACATAAATCCCAGGCGATAGTCTTCATCCATGAAGTAGAGATCTTCACGCAAACCCGGCGGCATCTGATGGATGAAACAGAATACGCAGTCATTCCCGCAACTCTTGAAAACCAAGGGCTCAAACTCAAGATTGGATCCGTCCAGATCTTCCGAGGCCAGGGCAAGTTCCTTCACTTCGCCCGAACTATCCCTCAATTGCAAAATCGGTTCTTGAGTCAGCACGCTGTAGTAGTGGAAATCGAGAACATCTTCGATATCCTGCCCATCAACCTTCAAAATGCGATCACCCGGCGCAATTTTGTCCTTGAGGGTTTCCCCCACTCGCATCACACCTAAACCCGGTTCGGGCTTAGCTTGCTTTGAGAACTGGCGATATGGGTTCCCTGATCCAGTCATAGGATCACCAGGGGCTGGGCTGACGCGCGCCCATGCCAGGTCCGAGAAATACGGCATTCAGTAGCAATCTGGATGTACCGTGGAAGGCGGCTCGGTAGGCTGGATTACCCATGAAAGCGATCAATTGGCCACGTCCTTTCGACTCTCTATAGAGATAGGCGCTTCCCGCCAGACGTTCATGCGCCTCGGGCCAAAGAAGGCCCGATAGTCGAAG
>JACNKJ010000328.1 GCA_014382085.1 bacterium | reverse complement strand
CGACGTCGGCATCCTGGAAGTCACGAATCTTCATCATTCACCCCAGTTGCACGTAGACCTTCCCGTCCTGAACTTCCACGGGATAGGTGGCCACCTGCGCCCAATCCCTTTCCAGGGCTTCGCCGCTGAGCAGGTCGATCATCCAACCGTGCTCATGGCAACAGACGCTGCCGCCCATCATCTCTCCCTCGGCCAGTGCCGCCCCCATGTGGGGGCAGGCGTTTTCAAGGGCGTAAAGCTCGTCGCCCGTATTGAAAATGGCCAAGTTATAGCCCTCCACATCGAAGGCGCGTGCTTCGCCTCCGGGTATGTCCTGGAGCTCGCAGACAAACACGAGATCAAGGTCGGGCATTCTCATCCTCCTGCGTATTTCTCTCGTGTGGAGAAATAGCAGAAAGAAGGGCCGAAGGGAAGCCCCCTACTTGATGCGCGAAGGACCTTGGCTTAGGATGCACGGCTCACACCCCGCCGGAGGAAAGATGGAAAAGATGAAAATCCTGCTCGCCCACAGTCCCGATCCTGATGACGCGTTCATGTTCTACGGCCTGGCCAAAGGATTCGTGGACAGCGGCCCCTATGATTTCCAGCACACCTTGCAGGACATCGAATCCCTGAACCGTCGTTGCCTGAAACAGGAACTGCACATTTCGGCGGTGTCCATTCACGCCTACGCACACCTGCACGAACACTACGCATTGCTGGCCTGCGGCGCGTCCATGGGCGACGGGTATGGTCCCATGCTCGTCGCCAGGCCCGGGCTCAGCCTCGAAGAGGCCAAGACGAAGAAGATCGCCGTGCCGGGCACCCTGACCAGCGCTTTTCTCGCCTTGCGCATGGCCATCGGCGAGTTCGACTACGAGGTGGTGACCTTCGACGAAATCACGGGGCGCGTGGCCGCCGGCGAGTTCGATGCGGGCTTGATCATCCACGAAGGCCAGCTCACCTATGCTAGCGAAGGTTTGGAATTGCTGCTGGATCTAGGAATTTGGTGGGGCAAGGAAACGGGTGGCCTGCCGCTACCTCTGGGCGGAAACGCCATCCGTCGCGATCTCGGGAAAGAACGCATGGAAGAGATGGGCCGCATTCTCAAGGAAAGCATCGCCTTTGCTCTGGAGCATCGCGAAGAGGCCGTGGCCTATGCCCTTGAATTCGGGCGCGGGCTCGACATGGACCTGGCCGACCGCTTCGTCGGTATGTACGTGAACGAGTTGACTCTGGACTACGGCGAGCGCGGACGCGAATCCATTCGCCTGTTCCTAGATCGCGCCCATCGCGAAGGATTGATCCCCGAAGCCGTGAACGTAGAGTTCATTGGATAGGAGCCTCATGACCGACCATCTCAACAGTCAAGAACGTGAAGATCTGGTTCGCCTACGCCGGGACATTCATCGTCATCCAGAGCTGGGCTTCGAGGAAGTTCGCACGGCCGGGGTGGTGGCCAAGTATCTGACGGGCCTGGGGCTGGAAGTTCAGACGGGTGTGGGAAAAACCGGTGTAGTGGGTTTGCTCAGAAACCCCAAGGCTTCGAAAACCCTGGGCATACGCGCCGATATGGACGCCCTGCCCGTGCAGGAAGCCGAGGGTCGTGAATACGGATCGGCAACACCTGGCGTCATGCACGCCTGTGGGCACGACGGTCACACGGCCACCTTGCTGGCGGCCATGAGCGCACTTCGGCGCGAGGCGCCAGCGGGAAACGTGAAGGCCATCTTCCAACCCGCCGAAGAAGGCCTTGGCGGGGCTCCCGCCATGATCAAAGACGGCGTGTTGGAGAATCCCACCGTGGACAACACCCTAGCCATGCACTACTGGGCGAGCCTGCCCACGGGAACCATCGCCGTGAAATCCGGAGCCCTCATGGCCAGCGCCGACGAATTCTACTTGACCGTCAAAGGCAAGGGCGGACATGCCGCCGCGCCCCACGAAACCATCGATCCCCTGCACTGCGCGGCGCATCTGGTGACGGCTCTTCAGGCCGTGGTTTCGCGGCAGACCGATCCCATGCTGCCGGCGGTGGTCACTGTTGGAGAATTCCACGCGGGGACGGCTTTCAATATTATTGCCGGCGAGGCCAAGCTCTCCGGCACGGTGCGCACCCTGGATAAGCAGCTCTGGGAAGATATCCCCGGACGCTTGGAGAAGGTCATCGCCGGTGTGTGCGCAGCTTTTGGCTGTGAGTACGACCTGGACTATCGCCGCGTGAACGTGCCCACGGTCAATGATGAGGCCATGGCGGCCATGGTGCGCGAAGTGGCGGAAGATTTGGTTGGCGCGGAAAACGTCATCGAAGAAATGACTATGGGCAGCGAAGACATGAGCGACATGATGGTGCGTGTGCCAGGCTGCTACGTTTTCGTGGGATGCGGCAGCGAGGCCAAGGGCATTACCGCGCCGCATCATCACCCCGAATTCGATATCGACGAAGACGCGCTTCCCATCGGCGCCGAATTGCTGGTGCGGACGGCACGGCGATACTTCGAGGAATAGAAAAGCCCCCCGATTCCGGGGGGCGATTAATTTGATTTCGCAGATCCTAGTTGTCCGACAACTTCTCGATAAGTTCGTAGTCGATGGCCTCCGCATAGGCGCGTAGATCTTCTTCGGTGATGTCATAGCCACTGATCATCACCAACACTCGCTTATCCACCACCACGGTGATTTCGCCGCTGCCGTCATTGTATTCCAGAGAAGCCTTTTCTCCCCCGATCCTGATGAGTTTTTTGCCTGAACTGCTTAGGATCATGGGATTGGTGAACATCATCAGGATGCTGCTGAGCATGGGATTGTCGGTTGTGAAGCTGATTTCGCAGCTAGCGTTGCCCTTTTCGTAGCGCGCCGAAGCCGAGGTGCCGCCGCCGAACATGGCGGCGCCGGCCGCACCGGAGTCACTGTTCACCTTGTCCCAACCCTTGAGCGGCTCGGGCAAAGCGGCGGTCAATTCTTCGCCCTTCATCTGACGAATGAGTTGGGCGGCGTATTCGAAATTGGTAACCGCTTCCGTGTAGTCCTTCTTTTTGTAGGCCTCGATACCCTCGTTAACCCAATCCATCACATCATCGGCAAGAACCCCTCCCGCCGCCGCGATCATTATAATGGTCAGAAGTATCCGTTTCACGATTCGCCTCCTGCTGTTGCTACTAGGGTTTTACCAGTTTAAATTTTTCGCGCGCCACGAGTGAGCCTTCCAGGTAAACCTTCAGCTCGTACTTGCCCGCCTTGCGTTTCTTCTTCTTTGAGATATCGAGCTTGCCTTCGAGGGTCGCGCTGCTGTCGGCCCCCGCAACGACACTGAACTCCTTAGCAAAGAGCTTCTTGCCGCCGGGCTTGTGCCAGACCAGCTCGGCCGCGTACTCCTTGTCCACCTCGAGCCCGGTCAGTCGAACCGCCGCGGTGACCTCGGCTTCCTTTTCCATCAGAAAGGGGCCGCCCCCGGGTCCATCGAAAATGATTTCCTGACCCACAAGCTCGAAAGTTTTTTCGGTAAGCAGCTCGCGGTTGTAGTAGATGCGGAAAGTGTAGAGTCCCAGGTCGCGCAACTTCTCGGGCGCCACATTCATGACCGTGGACATGATCACTCCCGGTTCCTCACCCTCCTGAATCTCTTCGTCAAAGTGGGTCAGATCTTCAGCCTTCTTCCAGAGGATCTGCTTCTTCCATCCACCTTCCACTTCCTCCAAGCTTACTTCGGCGTACTTGCGAAAGGATTCCTTCAGGTCTCCGGGTTTGAGCCAAACTAAATGGAAACTGTGAACGCGATCCGGATTTAGGTTTCGCGCGGTCACGAAGGCTCTGACCTTTGATCCGTCTTCAACGCCGAAATGTTCCCCCACGCCCACGGGCTTGCCGGTCTTCTTGCTCACTGAGCGCGCGAGTGTGATTTCTACATCGAAGGCAAGGGGGCCGGGAACGAAGCCCTGTGCTTTCTGCTCCTGGGTGATGCGGAATCCCTCGATCTCGTCCTGCGAACAAGCGACAAGAGCGATGAGAACGAAGAGGCCGATGATGATGCTTACT
>JACNKJ010000146.1 GCA_014382085.1 bacterium | reverse complement strand
CGTTTATTTTTCCGCCACCAGGGATTGTCGATCCCCGTCTGCACGAAGATGTATCCCTCAGGATTGAGAATGGGAATGATCCAAATTTCAGTTTCATCGATGAGAGAAGTAATCTCGGGGTCCACACCATAGCCGTCGGTCATCTCTCCGATGAAGGTCGCCAGGATGTTAGCATTCACCGGTTCCCGAGCGTGAATGACCGCGTCGAACAATACGTCGGGCTCGTCTTCCTGAATGCTGGGATTGTCCGATATTTTGAGCCCCCAGATGATTACCCCATCACGCGTTGAGACACCTAGGTTTTCCATGTGGGCGATCTCGGGATGCTCGGCCACGGTTGTCGTGAGAAGATCCTGAATCTCCTGATAGGAGTAATAGTCGGCATCATTCCAGACCGCGCGCTCGGGGTAGATGATCTCATGCTTCAACCCAAGACTCTCAAACGCCCTTAAGCTGAAATCGGGAATCAGGAAATCGTAGCTCCGCCCAGGGCGATGCGCGGGAATCTCGGAAACCGCGTACTCCGCGAATTCCGATAGTTCGGCAAGTTCCTGAGGGGTTTGGGGATTTACCCGCACCGTCAACATTTCAACGGCATTCAATGATGGAGTGATGAGAAGGGCGGCAAATCCAAACAATAAGAAGGCGCGAAGGCGCATGGTTCACCTCTTTTGTGAGCCTTCATACTAACACAGATTAAACTGAGGACTCCATAGGTGGATCTAACCCACTTTCAGAAGCTCTTGCTGTTTTCGGCCGAAGTAACTTCCCAAGATCGGCATGGTGATGGGCAGGGTGGCGAAGGCGAAGGCCGCATCCGCAAATGTTTCCAGGCACGGCACCTTCATCGCAAGCGAGCAATCCGCCAATACTCTTGCATTCCGGACAAGCAAGGTGTAGATTATTAAAGTTAGGCTCACCTAACTTTAGAATAGGAAAGACATGCCCAGCGAGTCGGTTGAAAATTACCTCACGGAAATTCTCCGCCTGGAGGAATCAGGGCATGCCGCGGCCAGCAGCGAGTTGGCCGAGCGTCTCGAGGTCTCGCGCCCATCGGTCACCGGCATGCTCAAGAAGCTTGAAGGCGAGGGATACATCCTTCGCGAACCCTATCGGGCCGTGCGATTAACACGCAAAGGGCGACGTGCCGCACGTGCGATTATCCGGCGGCATCGTTTGGTGGAGACCTTTCTGGTGGAAACCTTAGGTATGCACCCGGATCGTGTTCATGACGAGGCCCATCGCCTGGAGCATGCTTTTTCCAACGAAGTCATCGAACGCTTGGACGCGTGGCTCGGTCACCCGGATAAGGATCCTCATGGCAGTCCCATTCCTGGCAGAGGCTAGAGGACCCTTGCGCGAATCTGCGCGCGTGATAAGCTGCCCCCGGCGGGCAAGAAGAGGAGAGACGATGAAGATGCGAGGCAGCCTTCTGTTGATTTTAGCCACCTTCCTATTCGTAGGATGCGGAGGCGACAAGGACAAGGGTGACAGCTCGGGTATCTTGAATCTGGTCGCCACCACCGGTCAGGTGGGCGACATGCTTATGAACATCGGCGGCGAGCGAGTGCGGGTAACATCGCTCATGGGCCCGGGCATCGACCCACATTTATATAAAGCCAGCGCCGGTGATGTGGAGCGCCTGCGCCGCGCGGATGCCATCTTTTACAATGGCCATCATCTTGAAGCGAAGATGGGCGAGGTCATCGGCGAGATGGGCTCACGCAAACCCACCTTGGCGCTCACCGAATCCCTGCCCGAAGCGCGTCTCCTATCGCCCAATGACTACGAAGGTCTCTACGATCCCCACATATGGTTCGACCTCGATCTCCGGAGTCGGACTGTGGACGCGGTGGTTGCATTACTCGGGGAATTTGATCCTGAGCACCGGGATGAATTCGATTCCCGCGCGAGAATCTACAAAGCGCGTATGGGCGAATTGCAGGCTTATGCCCTGGAGCAATTCGCACGCATTCCCAAGCAGCAGCGAGTTCTAATCACCGCTCACGACGCCTTCAACTACCTGGGACGCGCCTACGGACTTGAAGTGCGCGGCCTACAGGGAATCAGCACGGCCAGCGAGGCGGGAACAGGAGACGTGCAAGATCTGGCGACTTTCATCACCGAGCGAAGAATTCCCGCCCTTTTCGTGGAAAGCTCGGTTTCACCACGCGCCATCGAAGCCGTACGCGCGGCTGTTCAGGCACGTGGCTTCGACGTACAGGTCGGCGGCGAGATTTTCAGCGACGCACTGGGCGACAAAGGCAGCCCTGCAGGCACCTACCTGGGCATGTTCCGCCACAATGTGGACACCATCGTCTCATCCCTGCTCGGAGAAATGAGCCATGACCAACAATAATGACCACGCGGTTCACGTAACCGACCTCACAGTTGCCTATGGCGAGCGACCTGTGCTCTGGGACATCGACATGGACGTTCCCGCCGGGCACCTCATGGCCGTCATGGGACCCAACGGCGCAGGAAAGACAACACTCATCAAGGCCATCCTCGGCCTCCTTCCCACCGCCGCCGGGCGTGTGGAAATTCATGGAGGACTCTACCGGGATCGCCGCCGCATGGTTGGCTACGTTCCCCAGCGAGGAAGCGTGGATTGGGACTTTCCCACCACCGTTCTCGACGTGGTCATGATGGGCCGTTACGGAGCTCTCGGCTGGTTGAAGCGCCCCGGTAAAACCGAGCGCGAGCTGAGCCTGTCCGCCTTGGAAAAAGTGGGCATGGCCGATTTTCAGAGCAGGCAGATCAGCCAGCTTTCAGGCGGTCAGCAGCAGCGGGTTTTCCTGGCCCGCGCCTTAGTGCAAGACGCGCGCGTCTACTTCATGGACGAACCCTTCCAAGGAGTCGACGTGCGCACCGAGCACGCCATCGTCGATCTGCTCAAGGAGCTTCGTGAAATGGGCCGCACGGTTGTGGTGGTTCATCACGACCTGCAAACCGTGGAGGATTATTTCGATTGGATCATGTTGCTCAACGTCCGCCGCATTGCCTGCGGGGCCGTGAGCGAGGTCTTCACACCCGAAAATCTGCGCCTGGCCTATGGCGGGCGCGTGGAATTCCTCGAGCGCCGCCCCGCGCGTGATCGCGAAGCGCAACCGGGTGCCGACCCCAGCACCTGCGGGGGTCATCGTCCATGAACCTGCTCATCGAACTCTTCACCGATTACACCCTTCGCACGGTTTCCCTGGGATCGGCGGGCCTGGGCTTGGTGGCCGGCATGCTTGGCGCCTTCGCCGTACTGCGCAGGCAGAGTTTGCTGGGCGATGCGGTAAGCCACGCAGCTCTGCCGGGAATCGTACTCGCCTTCATGCTCACCGGCGCCAAGACTCCCTTGGTCCTTGTACTCGGCGCGGCACTGGCCGGCTGGCTCGCATCGCTCTTGGTCATGCTCATCGTGCGCAGTACGCGCATCAAAACCGACACGGCTCTGGGCTTGATTCTATCCACCTTCTTTGGCCTGGGTTTGGTGCTGCTCTCCATCGTGCAACGCAGCTCCGGCGCGGGGCAGGCGGGCCTCGACCGCTTTCTTTTCGGCCAAGCCGCAACCTTGGTTGGCGAAGATCTTGTGACCATGTCGGCCTTGGGCGCGTTGGTTCTCTTCACGCTTATGATCCTGTGGAAAGAATTCAAACTACTCAGTTTCGATCCCACCTTCGCAGGATCCCTGGGCCTGCCCCTTCGCGCATTGGACATAGCTCTGACCACGCTTCTGGTCATCGCCATCGTCATCGGACTTCAGACCGTCGGCGTGGTGCTCATGAGCGCCATGATTGTGGCCCCCGCGGCCGCTGCGAGGCAATGGACCCATCGCCTGGGTCTTCTAGTGATACTCTCAGGACTATTCGGCGCGCTCAGCGGTTTAGCGGGCGCCATGATCTCCAGCCGGGTGGAACACTTGCCCACCGGCCCCACCATTATACTGGTGATCATGGGCATCACCATGCTCTCGCTGTTGGTTGCGCCTCAGCGCGGATTGCTCGCCGAATTTCTGCGCAAGGCAATACAGC
>JACNKJ010000280.1 GCA_014382085.1 bacterium | reverse complement strand
AAGCTGGAGCGTGACTACGGAAAAGGTTTGCGTGTCCTAGGACGCGCCGATGGATTGCAACAGCTCTTCGCCAATCTCCTGGTGAACGCGGCCCAGGCCATTGAGGATGGCGGCAAAGTGCGATTGGCCCTATCCACCCTTTCGCGCCTGGGCGCCGAGGAGGACAACTGGGTTGAAGTCAGCGTGGAAGACGAAGGCCCGGGAATCCCTCCCGAAAACCTGACGCGCATTTTCGAAGACTTCTTCACCACCAAGCGAGGCAGCGGGGGCAGCGGTTTGGGCCTGGCCATTTGCAGGCAAATCGCCGAAGAGCATCGCGGATCAATCCGCGCGGAAAATCGCGAGGGCGGCGGCGCCCGTTTCGTGGTGGGACTTCCCATTCACGACCGACAATCAAGGAGCCGAAATGACTGAGGCCAAGGCGCGCATTCTTCTGGTAGACGATGAAGAGCTCAATCGCGAGTACCTCTCCGAACTGCTCGAGGAGGAAGGCTATCCGGTGAAGACCGCCGCCGATGGGCGTGAGGCCCTGGATTTGCTGCGCGCCGAGCCCTTCGACCTGCTCGTCACCGACAAAAACATGCCTCGGATGGACGGCATGACGCTTCTGGCCAAGGTTGCCGAAGAGGGAATACCCGTTACGCGCGTGATGATCACGGCCTTCGGCGATGTGGAAAGCGCGGTGGAGGCCATGCGTTTGGGTGCGGCCCACTACATTGAAAAGCCCACCAGCGGAGGCATGGGACCCAAGTTGCTGCTGGCGGTGGAGCAAGCCCTGGATCGCCACCGATTGGCCGCTCGCAATCGCAGCCTGGAGGCCGCCTTGACGCCTTCAGCCACCGAAGAGTTCGTGGGCAAGAGCAAGGCCATGGATCAATTGCGCAAGCAGTGCGCCAAGCTCGGCGGTACGGGCAAGACGGCGCTGATCCTGGGCGAAACGGGTACGGGCAAAGAGGTGGTGGCGCGGAGTATTCACAAGAGCGGACCGCGGGCGGCCAAGCCTTTCGTGGCGATTAATTGCGCGGCGATCAATCGCGAGTTGCTCACCAGCGAACTGTTCGGGCACATGAAGGGCGCGTTCAGCGGCGCGGTGAGCGATCATCCCGGTAAATTCGAGGCCGCGCACGAGGGCACGCTTTTTCTGGATGAGATCGGTGAGATGGATCAGGAACTTCAGGCCAAGCTTTTGCGAGTTTTGGAATCGCGCGAGTTCGAGCGCGTGGGCAGCAATGATCCCATCAAGGTGGACGTGCGCATTCTCGCCGCCACCAATCGCGACCTGCTGGACGAAGTCGGCAAAGGAAACTTCCGCGAGGATCTATACCACCGCCTCAACGTGATCACCCTGCGCACTTCTCCCCTGCGTGAAATCCCCAGCGACATTCCCGTGCTGGCGCGTCACTTCCTGGCCGCCGATCCCGAAGGGCGCGGTCTGGGATTCACCGAGGAGTCACTCGAGAAGTTGAAGGGTTACGCCTGGCCGGGAAACATTCGAGAGCTCAAGCACGTGATCGAACAGGCGGTTTTCTACGCCGAAGGATCGATGATCGAAGCGGATGATGTATTTCTTCCGGAGCGTCGTCCGAGTTCGAGTGGCGAAGAGGGATTCGCCAGCGATCTGAGTTGGGACGAGATCGAATCGCGTGTGATCAAGCAGCGCCTGGAGCGTTTCCGATACAACAAACGCGAAACAGCCAAGAGCCTGGGCATGGGTGAGTCGACGCTATACAAGAAGATCAAGGATTATGGATTGGGAAGGGACTGAGTCGCTCGCGGTCTCTCCTCACGCTCCGGCTCGCAGACTCGCATTTGCGCGTCGGAGAGCCGCTTCGCTTTATAAAGCGAGAGTCCACCCGGGTGGACTCTCTTCTATTGAGTGCCTATTTAAGCAAGATCAGCTTCGTTACTTCACTGTACCTGGGTACAGTCGCCTGGGCGAGATAGACGCCTGAGGCGAGTCCCTCGGCGTTCCACTCCACCACCACCTCGCCGGCATCACGATGCTCATCGAGCATTGTAAGCACGCGACGACCCTGTAAATCGAAGATCGCCAGTTCGGCGCGACCCGCTTCTGGCAAAGTGAAGCTGAGAGTGGTCTTTGGATTGAAGGGATTGGGCGTGGCCGATAAGGCCAAAAGAAGCGCCGGAGCCTCTGGCGCACCGGTCAGGAGTTCGTCGCGGCCCAACCAGACCTGACGATCGGGGTAGTCCCCCTTCGCGTAGACGAAGACCGGCTTACCATAGGGTCCCAAATCCATGGAACACCAGACGCCGACCTCAGCGCCGAAGATGTCCGACTGATCCACCCAGACCAGATCCTCTCCGCGGGTGAAGTAGTACAGGCCGCGATGGGTCTCTTCCAGCCATTCATTGGATGCGCTCTGAAACCAGTAGGCGTGCAGCCCGCCGTCCTCGTCGGCGGCGACGCAGGGGAACTGGGGGAAATCGTAGGCGTCCACCGGTACGGTCAGCGGGATCGGCTCGCTCCAGACATGTGGCTCGGTCTCTTCGCTGAAGACCACGTTATTGCAGGGACAGGTGGGCTGGGGCCCCATGCTCAGGATGGCGTGTACTTCCATGGGACTCTTGCAGACATCGTACATCGATCCGAAATAGCCCAGTCCAGGAAAGATGTCATAGGGTGTGAAGGCGCCGCCGTCGATACTCCCCTCGAAGTAATCGATGCAGGTGTTCATCTCGTTCATCTGGTAGACCCGGTAGGTCATATCTACGCTCAATTCCACCTGTGGCGCCGACATGGTAAAACTGCTCGGTGGCGCGACGTAGACGGGATCGAACCACTGAGATTGATAGGTGCTTTTCCAGATTCCCTCGCCTCGTTCTTCCCAAACCAACATCGCAATGGGAATGCCCATGGGTGTCACCCTTGGGAAAAGGACGTCCTCGCCACTGGGTGTCGTGAAATGATGCGTTGCCCAGGGAATCCATTCCAGCCCGTCGCCCTCCTTGATGATCAGGGAATCCTCATGGGCATAGGCCAGGAAGAAGTAGCCATTGATCGAGCAGAGCGAGGGCATGTCGCCCGGCCCGTGGAAGACGGGGGTTTCGACCATGTCCAAATGGATGGTCCGCGTAAAAACCCCCACCGGTGGCATGGACCAGGCCACCACCACCATGCCGTCGTCTGAACAGGCCACTGAAGTTCCACCGATTGTTGTGAAACCTTCCGTGACTTCCTGGAAGAAGTAATCCGCGCCGACAGGCGCCGCGAAAAGTACAAGGGAAAAGATTGCAACTAAATGAGTTATCTTCATACCCGACCTCCCGGAATTCCTGAATGGGGATTTCACCACAGTCCAAATTATAGCAGATTTTGGCTCTTGGCCGATACCCATCAACAATTGGCCAGAGGATAGAAGCTCAATTCTATAGTCCACATCCATGGTTTTCCCTGTAACCTTCCCCTTCCCGTCCAGTATCCTAGCGCGTGCCCGGTCCCGGGCGCTTACCCGGCTAGTGAAAGGATTCGAGATGAAGAAGTGGCTCATCATCGGCGGCGTCATTGTCGTGGTGGCGATCCTGATCGTCGTGAACCTGCAGAAGCAGAAGGGCAATGCCACCGAGGTCGAGATGGAATCCATCGAGAAGCGCGAGCTCACTGAAATCGTGAGCGCTTCGGGAACCATCCAGCCCAAGATCTCCGTGGATATCAGTTCGGACATTACCGGTAAAATCGTGGAGGTCTTCGTGAATGAAGGCGACCGCGTTTCGGAAGGCGAACTCTTGCTCCGCGTCGATCCCACCCAATTCCGCGAATCCGTTCGCAGCGCCGAGGCCCAGTACGAATCGGCCAGGGCTCGCTTCCGCGAATCGGAGGCGCGTCTGGAACAGGCCGAGCTGGAATGGGCCCGCATCCAGGCCTTCCACGACAAAGGCGATGTGAGCGAGCGCGACTACGAGTCGGAGCGCATGTCCTATTAGGCTGCGGGCACTCAGGTGGAATCCAGCAAACGTCCTGTGGAACAGGCCGACACATATTTGGAGCACATGCGAGATCGTTTCTCCACA
>JACNKJ010000247.1 GCA_014382085.1 bacterium | reverse complement strand
TCCTGACCCCGCTCTTCGGCGCCCAAACCCGGATAGGCACCCGGCGTATCTACAAAAGTGATGATGGGCCTACGAAACCTCGCCGCCATTTCCATGAGGCGAAGCGCTTTCCGGTAACCTTCGGGATTGGGCATGCCGAAATTCCGGCGAATGTTTTCTTTGGTCTCGCGCCCCTTTTGATGCCCGATAACCATGACGGGTTGCCCGGCAAGTTCGGCCATACCGCCGATAATGGCGGGATCATCGCGGAAAGACCGATCCCCATGCAAATCCTGGAAGCCCGTGAAGATGCGTTCGATATAGTCGGCGGTGTAGGGCCGCTGTGGATGGCGGGCCAGCAGCACCCTCTGCCAGCGCGTGAGCTTGCCGTAGACCTCGTGACGAAGCTTTTCGGCTTTCTCCTCGAGCTTGCGAAGCTCGTCGCTCACTTCCATATCTTGCCCATCAGCAAAGGAGCGTAGATCTTTGATCTGCGTCTCCAACTCTACGATGGGCTTTTCAAAGTCCAACCAGGGTCCGTTCAAAAGCTTCCCCCGAAATTGATGACCAACTGACGATCGATGCCGAAGGCCTCGGTCGTAACCGGGTCGACACCGTTTTTGAGCAGATCGGACAGTATGAATTTGAAACTGAAGTTACCGCCCACCTTCCAGTTGAACGCTAGATCCAGCCAACCATTACCCTCGCCGTAATGATCGTCCTGTCTGCGATCGTCCAGGCCCAGTTCGTACTCGGCCAGCAGCGAAAAGCTGGAATCGAAGTGCTGCTCCAAGCCGAAAAAGGCGTCGGCGCTATCTTCGTCTTCTCTTTCGAGACTGTAATTGACCCCCAGGCTCGTGGCAAGGTCGCTACCGAAAGCACCATACCAGCTCCGGGTCATAACCACATAGAACCCCTTGCTCTTACGAGCATATCGCTGGAGATTCTCATCCCAGGATCCGTAGCCCTGATTGTCGAATCCGATGAGAAAGGCCGGCAAGGGCCCTTCATTGGCCAGACGCAGACGCAGGCTGAGGCCGGTTTTCTCGTAGATCTCCACATCGACCGTGCCGAGCAGGCCGAGCATGCCCCAGGCCACTCCTACGGAGAAGCGACCGCCGATTCCAATCTCGGTTCGCGCCACCCAGGAGTCGCCTCCCATCATTCGGCCCGACACCCGGTACTCTCCATGGGTGGGCAAGTTGGCCGTGGGTGAATTCACCAGGAAGAGATTGGACATGGATCCATAGGCCGGCAAGAAATCGCCCCCACCCAGGTTTTCGTAGAGGCCCATGTCATCGTCATCCTGGGCATAACTCGCCAAGGGAAGCATCAAGAACATCACCATGATCGCTAGCTTTTTCATCTCACCCCTCCGGGGTCATGGAAGGAATTTTTCCGGAGCCTTCAATTTCTGGGGCAGGTATTCATCGATGACGTAGTTGAGACCGTGCTTAGCCAAAGCCTGTTGCTCGGCGCGTACGCCCATCTTCACCATCTTCGTGATCGCCTTTTGCCAAGCCTTGTAGTGCTGAACGAAGGGATCGTTTTTCAAAGCATCCTTGGCGCGCTTTACGTCCACGTCTTTCAAAGGATGTGTCGGCAAGTCATAATCGATGATGTCGTCGGGCGTGATGCCCAAGAATCGCGCCTGGGGCACGCAGAAGTACTCGTTGAGGTGCGCCGCGTTCCCGCTTCCAACTTTCAGAGTGCGATAGATATTCGTGATGCCGTAGGGGTCGCCGTCCACAAAAACGTAAACCGGTAAGTTTTTTTCATCGGCCAGGCGACGAATGAAACGGCGACAGGCCCGCGTGGGCACCCCACCCATACTCACCAAGATGGCCTTGGCGCTCTTCCAGTAGTTGTGTTTCACCAAACGCTGAAACATGCCTGCGGTTTCGATGGCCAGTATGAACTTGGCATCGGTCTCAAATTGCAGATGTTCCACGCTGATGGGAATGGAGTAGGCGCCACTGCCGAATTTCGTACAGTCAATGCGCAGCTTCTTGCCCGTGTCGGTGTCCTTGTCGATAACCACGAGGTTACCCGCTACGTCCCCGCCTTTTTCCTCGGGAATGAAACCGAGTTGCTCGCGGTTCATTCCGAAGAGGGCTTCCACGTCTTCCAACACCGTGTCGCTCTCCGGCTGATCGTGAAAACGCGCCTCGCCCCAGTTCTTGGAAACGTAGTAGGCCTCTCGCTTGGTGGCGATGTCGTCTTGTTCCACGAGTTCCTTGGACAGGCTCATCATCTTCAAGGTCTGCGCGAAGGTGCGAACCGTACCCACCGTGAGCGTGCGTTCCTTTTTGCCGCTCTTCATGGCGAAGTGGCCCTTCTTCGCATCGTACCTGACGTTGGATAGACTTCGAATGGGGAACTTCAGAGTCGGCTTGCCGCCCTCGAGGATCTTCTTTTCCACCTCGCCGGCCTGGCTTTTTATTTTCCTAACAACGCCCGTCTTGGACATGGAATACCTAGTACTTTCTGCTTCGCTCGAGGGTGTCCGTGAGTGTGGCGACGACCTTCTTTTCCTTGGCTTCACTTAAGCCGAGGATTTCACGAAGGGCTTCTCCGATGGCGGGAATATAACTCTTGATGTAGTCGCGTTTTTTCTCTTCGTCTCGGGCGCGCACGCCTCGCCGAATGTGTACGCCCAACTGCCGGGCGCACTCCATGATCCCAAGTTTGATCTCTTTGAGTATTTCAGGATAGGAGGCGACGGCCTCCTTACTCTCACTGGTAAAGGGCACCCATGAACTGGCCACGTGCACCAGCACCACCAGTGGTCCTCCAGGAAGAGCGCTGCGCGATTGGTTCACACCGTACTTCTTCCAGCTTGTGCCCACCACACTCTTGGTGATGGCGCATGCCCCCTGCTGATACTGCAAGGGTACACGATTGGCGAAGCGGTGCAGCACGGCGAGATCGTCATTGTTCATGCCGTCCACGCCCCAGGCCAAAGCCACTTCCACCAAAAAGGGATTGCCGCGATACACGGAGGGCCTGCGCGATACCGTGGCGAAAAACTGCGCTTCAACCACTTTGCGAAGCCCGGCCTCCAGCTCTTCTTCGCCGATGGGCGAAAGACAATTCGTGGGCGGATTCATGATCTTGGTTTGGGTGATGGCCCGCACCAGTAGTTCCGCCTCGTCGCGATTGAGTCGTTTGGGCTTGGTCTTGGCGGGAAGCATGGCCTTCTCGAGAATCTCCTCGGCCACCTTGGCTCCCACACGACTGAATTCGCTGGTGAGAAAACCCTGCATGTTACGAGCCTTGCTTTCGTGAGCCATAGCCAGCAATGCACCGAGCTCCACGCCGTAGGGATGAGGCCGGATAGCCTTTGGCTCCACCGGCAGTTCATCACTCACACGAGGATACTGAATCTCATCCCCCGCGGGATTCATATAGGTGAGTTCTAGGTGCGGATTGGCGATGGCCGTGAGCTCAAGATAATCGTCGATGCTCCGGCGCCCGCGCTTGTAGCTGGCCTCCAGTTCGATCTCCACCTGCGTGCCGTGTCCGAATTCCCACTCCACCACCTGATCTTTGGTGATATCCGGCTCGTTCTTCTTGGTGTTAATCTTCAGTTCGTAATACTGTGCCTGGGCTTTGGTGCCGGGGCGGCTATGAATCATCACGGGCCTACCTGTGGTCAACTGCCCGTACATGCCTGCCGCGCTGATGCCGATGCCCTGTTGACCGCGGCTCTGTTTCAGCGCATGGAACTTCGATCCGTAGAGCAGCTTGCCGAAGATTTTCGGCACCTGCGCACGCACGATGCCGGGACCGTTGTCGCGCACGAGCACGCGATAGCGATCTTCCGCCAAGGTCGTAACCTCAACGTAGATGTCCGGCAAGATTCCGCCTTCCTCACAGGCATCAAGGCTGTTGTCCACAGCCTCTTTGATGGTCGTGAGCAGGGCCTTGCTCGGATTGTCGAACACCAGGAGGTGGCGGCTCTTGGTAAAGAACTCGCTGGTGGAAATTTCCCGCTGCTTGCTGGCCATCTGCTAGGCCCCGCTATCTCTTTTGTATTTTTCGCGGCCAGACTGTCTCCCCGTTTTGCGGGGGAG